>JAITBB010000064.1 GCA_031283795.1 Rickettsiales bacterium | reverse complement strand
ACTATTATATTTCGCTCCTCCGGGGTCCCACCAAAAAAACCATCACCCGATAATTTGGCCTTATTTTTAAGGATCTGGCTGGAGCATCTCTGAATATGGATTCTGATATCATTATAGGTTATAAGTGGTATAACCCCTTCGGTTACATCTCTTATGGCTCCACTGGTCACTAGCTCTTCAGGATCGCTTATCCCTCTGTTCAGCAGTTCATTAATTCTTCTGAAGTTTATCTCTATGACCCTTTCCACAGTTCCATCATCTCTGTAGGAGTAGTACAGTGTGCTTTTTCTTTCTCCCCGTTCATATTCTGTAGAGTATAGTGGCTTCTCTGACATCTTCTCTAGGAGTAGCCTGCCATCACTAGACTTCAACAAATTACCATCTAGTCCCCTAAACAGTATAGGCTGGCCAGAATCATCATATTCTCTATAGTGTAGAGAGCCTCCACCGCTAGATTTGGATATGGTTTTCCTAGGTTTTCCCTGTTCAAACATACCCTCTTCGATGACCTTAGAGGAACCCCAGTCAGTGATTCTTCTTCCATAGCCACTGGCCTTTTTATTGGGACCCTCCAGTCCTCCCTTATAGATGGTTTTTCCGTCATAACTGGTAGTTTTTCCCGTTCCTTTGATAAATTCACCATTTTTAAAGGTACCCTCTAGAAAATCTCCATTTTTATACACTATCTTTCCATGGCCACTGGTTTTTATATCGTCGGGGCCCTCCAGCTCTCCCTCATAGACAATTTCCTCTTTCCCGTCGTCGATAGTGATTTTTCCTGTTCCGCTGACAAATTCACCATCTTCAAAGATACCATCTAGAAACTCTCCATTTTTATATTCTTTCCTTCCTTTTCCTTGGAGTGATTCGTTCGAGAATTCTCCCTCATAGACAATTTCCTCTTTCCCGTCGTCGATAGTGATTCTTCCTGTTCCTTTGATAAATTTACCACTTTTGAAAGCGCCCTTCATAAAATCTCCATTTTTATATACTCTCTTTCCGTGGCCATTGGCTCTTATATTAGGGCCCTCCAATTCTCCCTCATAGACAATTTTCCCGTTGCTGTCAGTAATTTTTCCTGCTCCTTTGATAAATTCACCATTTTCAAAGGTACCCTCTAGAAAATCTCCATTTTTATATTCTTGCTTTCCTTTTCCACGGGGTAATCCGTTCGGAAGATCTCCCTCATATGTGCTGAGATCCAGAGCGTTTACAAATTTCCTACTATTCCCGAGGTGAACCCAACTATCTCCATTATTTTTAAACTCTATGGCATATTTTTCTTCTCCGTCGTGGAGTTTAAACGTTCCCTCCCCAGAAGGTCTACTATTTTCAAACCTCCCTTCGAAAGTATTTCCATTTGGGTATCTAAATGTTCCATTTCCCTTCCAGGGAACACCCCAAAGAATTTTTCCTGTGAAAATATTTCCATCCGGATCCCTGAATGTTCCATCTCCCTCCCAGGGGGCACTATTTTTAAATTCTCCCTTAAAGCTCTCGCCAGTGTCTCCACAGGTGATTTTTCCCGTTCCACTAAGGGATCCATCGGAGAATTCTCCCTCATAGACATCTCCGTTGGAATATTTGAATATTCCTTTTCCGCTAAGCTCTCCATTGGAGAATTCTCCCTCATAGACATTTCCATCAGGATGTATAAGCATTCCTTTTCCATTGGGGTCTCTGCTAGAGAATTCTCCGATGTAGGTCAATCCATCCGGATTAGCCCATATTCCTTCTCCCTTCACAAAATCACTGGTAAAATCTTTCTCGAGGGGTTTTCCATCGGTGCCGGTTGTTTTTATTTTTCCACTCAAGAACTCGCCGTCGCAGAACTTTCCGTCATAACTACTTCCATCTGGAAAAGTGAGTACTCCTTTTCCGTTGAACTCTCCATTAGAAAATTTTCCATCATAGGAACTCCCATTCTTAGACTGGACCTTCCCAACCCCATGGGGTTTTCCAGAGGAAGATTCACCCTCATAGGTATACCACTCTGAGGTTAGAGTATTTTCTCCATTTTCCATTTCTCTCCATTATTGTTCCGTACAGGTAGCATTTATGTACAGTAGTGTAATTATAATGCAAGATATGCGTGCAGGCCAGATTCCTCGGGAAAAACTTTTCTGGTCTGCGCCGGATCTAGCCCTAAATTAATCTTTCTCAGAGGGAAATCGATCTGAGGGTGCAGAGATTGGTCCAATTGTTCCTCCGGGAGAAACAGAAGATCTTTCAGGGGTTGGGGTAGAGAGCCGTGTGGAGAGGAAGTGCTATTGAATGGACTTTTCGGCAACCCGAAGAATTCCATCGCATCCTCATCTGCTATGATAGGTTGGGCACAGTCTTTCTGGAATTTGTACACAGATGTGCGCTTTTCATGGAGCCGTGACGACAACTCGTCGATTGATTATTATGGTACAAATCCAGTTAAACTACCGTTGTCTCTTGTATTTATCGAAATTAAATCTATTCTCCTGGAAAAAGGCGATTTTTAGAACAAATACCTCTAAACAGACAGAGAGATTATTATGCCATTGGAGAAACTGGAAAATCTGGAAGACCTAGTAGGGATGATTCTAGATTTTTACGCTACGACCATTGAGAAGTACTATAGTAGAGACATTATAGCGGGACTGGTGGCAAAAATGGGAATCGAGGAGCTGGGTGAGGATGACAGGAGAAAAGTTACAGAGCGGCTCAGGACTGCCAGTGTGGAACAGATAGAAACTAGAATCACCAGTCTTGTGTACGTAATTCTTGGTTGTCTAACCATTAAACCGGAGAAGAGTTCTGGACTCGGACCCGAGGAATTTGTTTTCGAAACGGACGTGCATGGTGACCTTGCTGCACTGCTGAACACTCTGCTCAGGACCGGTATGGTGGCATTTGATGGGGAAAATCCAGTGGGAATGGTCTTCTATGATCCCTTAGAGGGTAGAGAGTACAGTTTGGGTGATCTAGAGGTGTGCAGGAAAGGGATCGGAGAAGCTAGTTTTATCGAATTGATGCGACGTGTACAGCTACTACCCAGTGTGATTCCCACAGAGAAATATGGCAGATACATTAACTGTGGTGACTTTTCCGATGGAGCGCAGCAGTCCGAACAGACGATTTTTTTGATTCTGCGTCTTGGTCAGATGTACAGCGAACAATTTCCGGAGTCCCCCAGTCCCCGGATAATCGTTGGAAATCATGAAAATTTTTACATTATGGGTAGTGAATCCAGTATTCTGGATGCCATCATGTGTAAAAATCACACATTCTCGACCGACTATAACACCTCTGCAGAGGGTATCAGCGCAAATAGCAGAGAGAAATTTAGAGTCATTGTGGAGGCCATCAGAGCTGCTGTGAAGGGGGGATCACTGTGTCTCGTCCATAGAATTGGGAGAACAATTTTTTCCCATGCGCTCATAACAGTGGAGATGATCGCTACACTATCTGGGTACTTTGATAGCATGGTTGAAGCATTTCAGAAGTCAAAGGGATGGAATGGCTCTGCGGACCGGCTGCTAAAGGGAAAGATACAGAATCTGGCAGTAGAACTGAGAACCCTAGCAGTGCTTGTGTCCAAATCAAAGAAGCTCACCGAAGAACAGATAGAAATGTTGGTGGTGGCGCTGAATGAGTTTAACATTATTAGAGTCGAATTGATCGAGAGGCACGAGAGAATGATAGGACAAAGTGTGAACTCAGAGGACACTGTCCCGGATATGCTGCCGGGAGAGCAGGGAATAGTCGAAATCATGAATGGAGGTGGTTCTGGTAGAAATCACCGCGGAAGTATAACTTGGCAGAGAAGATCTCCTGAGACGAAGGAAAAGAATCTAATACCAGGAGTAAAGTACATACTTGGACACGATCCAAGTGAAAACAATAGAAAATGGATACCAGCTCCAGAAATAGGGGGGAGAATATCCTACATAGACTCTTTCAGATCGTCCTGCCATAATGGGGGGCTAACGATGGCCCACTATTTTTTGGCCAATGGTTCACTGTTCAAGGGGGAGCAGGTTTTTTCTCCGGATATTTCTCCATTTTCAGAGACCAGTGCTCTGACACCCAAAGATATAGAAAATAGAGCTCTAGAGGGTTTTAAATTGGTACGCTCTGCGTTGAGAATCCAGATCCCCTCGATGACCTAGCCATCGATTATTCTAATAATTATCGCTTATAAAATAAATATTTGACATATATAGGCGGAGTACTAGTACTTTCCTAGTCACAGAAAGTTGAGTTCCTAGAGAAAGGGAACTCTTTCGGAATCAAAGAACGGAGGACCATATGAAAATAGCTGATCAGGCTGAGATTCTTGATCTCGAAGGAGATGAGGGTATATTTAACTCTCTGGTAGAGACATATTTGGAAGTTAGACACGATAATGAAGGGGGAGATTACTACCCGAATTCTGAAAGTATTATCGGTGATAGAGTGGATAGATTCGTCGAGGATGTTGAGATTGGGATGATTTTACAAAGGACCCCGGAGCTTGGGCTATCACTTGGTAGCAATATCCTGATTCATAGCTTAAACCTCTACAGAACCGATATGATCCAGACGGATGTAGATATACTGAATCAAATTGATGGTAAAAAAAACTGTAGTATTATTTTTACTCTTGGAAAGGGTGAGAGTGCTTTTTCGGGGGGTTCACACTTTGTAGCCTCTAGAGTTTTTCGTGATCCAGAGACAAACGAAATGGTGGTACTATATAGAGATTCCATCCAGGGAGAGGTGAGCGAAGAATTTAAAGAATATATCAGAGGGCAATTTGGTGATAATCTAAGAATAGTAAATGTGGAGAATCAGCCAGGGGTTATGCAGCAGAATGATGGCACAACCTGTGCTCTTCGATCATTGGCATCTCAGGTAAGGGGTGGCCTGTTCGACAGAATAGAGAACGGAATAAGAGACTGTGGGGGACTGGACAATTTCATTAAAGTTAATTCTGAATTATCTCTAGTGGATCTCTCTATCGGTATCCCGGAACAGGCAGTTGCCATTTCCAGCCCAGAGAGGGATGTGCCTCCGTCGATTGTCAAGAGGTACGTCGAGATGCGCATCAGTGAGCTCCTGGAAAATATGACTGATGATCTGGTAATGGAGGAACTGGAGTATCTGCTCCATGTCCAGGAAAATAACAATTATAGCTACGAAGAGGTGGCGAGTCTCATTGAAGAGGCTCCGCTGGGTATTGAATCACTTATGGTTACGTTGATCCATGACAACCCGGAATTTTCAGAGTTGTCCATAGGCGAAGTCGGCCTGACGGATGACGGCCGAACAGTTGATGTGAAGGAGGTAAATTTTAGCATTACGGATTATGATAATCCTCTGGAGGAGGGTTCTATACTGGGACAGATAGATAAAGGTAATTCGTATAGTCTAGTCTTTAAGGTGGGCGAAGATGACAACAGTTTTATTCCGGTTCGGGTGTTCCGCGACCCAATTACAGAAGAGGTGGTGGTATTACACATAGATCCTAGGGGTGACGGTGTAGACAGAGAGTTACAGGCATTTTTGTCTAGAGAGGTGGGGAAGAACGAAAATATGAAGTTCATTAATGGCAATGGTTTTGGGAAGTCGGAAAAACCAAGGAATAACATGGTTAATGGCTTCGAAGCTTTAGCAGCCCTAGCAGATAATGGGCCACTGGCTAGAATGCAGACGGAAATAGTTCAGGAAGAAATTGAGAAAATAGTGGGGATAGAGGAGGTTAAAAGAGCGGTCAGTGCCTTTGAACAAACTCACACGTCTCCGCATCCACAGCACAACGGCAATATACTGCCTATGGAGCGGGGCACTGGGATTCGTGATATAGGGAGGTGGTAGCAGCAAAAAATAATCTGCCGCCCGGGGGCCAGTCTCTAGAATGCAGACTGTTGGATAAATCTGCATATTTTTAAAAAAAGAATTCTTGGACTAGATTTTTTATTTTGCCACTCTATGCTGATGTCGGGGACTGCATTTTGAGGTGGTTTTCCGCGTCGTTTTAGTAAACTCAAAAGGTGAGAGATGTCTAGTGTTTCAAAGGAGACAAAGAGGAAGCTGATGGAGGGATTTGCCGTTAGCGAGAATGATACTGGATCGGTGGAGGTCCAGTGTGCAATCATAACCGAAAGAATAAAGAATTTGACTGAGCATGCGAAGGTTCATACGAAGGATTTTTCTTCAAGGAATGGGCTTATGATTCTGGTTGCCAGAAAAAAGAGGCTGCTCAAGTATCTACAGAGGCAATCGCCGGATAGATACAGGAAATTAGTAGAGGCTTTGGCCTCCAAAGGGGCCAGGGCAAAAAATCGGCCCAGTGTTGACAGCAAAAATAGTAAATCTGAGACGGATAAAAACAATTAGGTAGATTTAAATGTTTAATATTAGAAGAAAGAAGATTGCCTGGGGGGACATCTCGTTGAGCCTGGAGACTGGTAAGATGGGAAGACAGGCAAGTAGTGTTGTGGCCAGAGCGGGGGATACGATAATTATGGCCAATGTGACCGTAGCGACAAAGGAAACCACGGGAATAGATTTTGTCCCTCTGACTGTGTCCTATCTAGAGAGGTTCTATGCGGCTGGTCAGATACCTCCGGGCTTTATAAAGAGGGAAACCAAGCCAAGCGAGCGTGAGGTGCTGATTTCGAGACTAATTGACAGACCAATAAGACCGCTTTTCTCCTCGAACTACAGGTATGAGACGAATATATTCTGTACACTGCTCTCCTGTGATGAAAATTTCCCGGTAGAGGTGCTCGCGAGCATAGCGGCCTCTGCAGCTTTGACTCTGTCGAAGGTCGCCTTTGACGGTCCAACCGCTGCCGTTAGGGTTGGCTATAGAGATGGTGAATTTGTTCTAAATCCGGCAAAGCCCTTTGAGAATAATGGAAGACTAGACCTGGTGGTAGCTGGTACAGAGGACTCGGTGCTTATGGTTGAGTCGGAGGTGAAGGAGCTGTCCGAAGCCGAAATGCTGCTGGCGGTACAGTTTGCCCACAACTCTCTGAAGCCGGTGGTGGCCATGATAAATGATCTTGCCTCTGAACTCCCTGTGGAGAAACTCAGGGCCAGCGACGAGAGTAATCCTGATCTGGAGAAAGAAATTAGCGATTTCATAAGGGAAGATCTGGCCCGGGTCTTTCAGATTACCGGTAAACAGGAGAGAACCTGTGCCCTGCAGAATCTTAGGGATAGAGTTGTGGAGAAATTTGTTCCCGAGGGATCTGATGAGTCTCTACAGAACAGTGTAGACTTTGCATTTAAACACGTTGAGAAGGATGTTGTTCGACAGAAACTGCTGACAACCGGAAAACGAATCGATGGTAGAGATCGGGACCAGGTTAGACCCATCGAAACAGAGGTTGATATTCTTCCAAGATCGGCAGTGCATGGTTCAGCCCTCTTTACTCGGGGTGAGACACAGTCGCTGTGCGCCCTAACACTGGGTTCCAGCTATGACGAGCAGATTGTTGACGGTGTAGGAGTAGATCTGTTTAGAGAAACATTCATGCTGCACTATAATTTTCCTCC
>JAITBB010000074.1 GCA_031283795.1 Rickettsiales bacterium | reverse complement strand
GTGCTGTTATCCGGGGCAGATTATCTATAGGCGTAATATGTTCTTCCAGGTGTTCCCGGAAAGAACCGGAATGTCCCGGACCTACTGATATCTGCAGGTTTCCGGTCAAAGGATCACTTTCCACAATTGGTTGCATCCCCACTTGTGTAGATCGCACGAACTGCAAATATTTGGGCATGGGTATAGAGTATGTTTCGTAAAACCTGATACACCTCACAGCAAATAGCCTTAGAGCCGTACTCTGAGTACTCAACATCTCACCATCGGGAATATTCAGACTGATAATCCACTCGAGAGTCTCATAGAGCCACTGTAGCATCTCGTTTAAATTTAAGTTTGCCCCATCCCCTGTAGCTATAACTCTGATAAAATACGCAAGTCTTGCCTCCTTAAATAGAACCTCACTTTGAAGTTCCTCAGACAACTTAACATGTTTCGATAATAAACCATGCATAGCCCTTCCGACAGAGAAAAGAGATAGTGCAAAATAATAGGCGAACTCAGAATTCACTGAAAGAGATTTTTCCGGGACAGATTTTAATTTGGACAACATCCTGATAATTCTTGTGTGCAGAATTTTTCTAACCTTCTCTCCAATTTGATAATCACTCGTCAGCTTGTTTTTATCGGTCACATCACCACCACTGTTTCCCGTAACATTGTTTAAAAATTCTTTCACAAAGATATCTTCTTTATCGCTTCCCGAACTTTTCTGTTGCCCAGACGGCAGATCACCGCTACTTTTCCGCTCAACAACAATATTTTTTGCCCACTGGGGCTCCTGTTCCTGGTGCCCATAAAAAAAACTGAGATACTCTCTGGCACAGTCTATGGCTTTATCGGGAAACTCAGTATACAGAAACTGGATAATCTCGTGAATCATCGGATCCAAATGCTCCAGCGTAGTCATTTTACCCTCGTCGAGAATACCCCGGTGTCTCCTAATCATATCGAGGAAACCGGTCCAATTGTCGGTGATACCGGCAATGCCATATAGGATTCCCACAAAGCGATGCACTTTCTCATACATTTCTCCAACACCTCTCCCTCTATTCATATTTTCGAAGACTCTGAGTATGCCTGTTTCCAGTAATTCTGGGAGAATAATGAGGTCCTCGTTAAATAGCCGCCAAAAATTATTGTTAAGCACTATATTATCACTACCATGATTACCAGGTGTGCCAGGTGTGCCAGAGAAGGATGCCAGAGCTTCCCCGCTCATTCCAATAAGGCCAGCACCCACAGTAATAGATAAGGACAAATTAAGTAACAGAATAACCGCAGAACTCTTCATATATTTTCCTTACATGATTATCAGTCTATCCACACTAAGTCTCTTCAGTACACCATTCCGCGCCACGATCCAACCCCCTGGTGCACCCGAGAAGATTCGAACTTCCAACCATCAGGTCCGCAACCTGGTACTCTATCCATTGAGCTACGGGTACTCTGGAGTCAAATGTACACGATCCCCACCTAAAAGTCCGCGTCTTCCCCACTAGGGCTTGCACCACAAAAGGGATGGATGGATGTCACTAAGACCTTGTATGCCAAGTGGGCATCACGTGCCACAGCCACAGCCATGGTAGAGGCAACCCCCGCACATTTTAAAAGGAGTCTCTGGGATTCATACGGATCCTGTCCTCTAGCGCAGTGCTAAAGCATTCTACAATAAGTAAATATTATTTTCAATAGTCTCAACACTCCCGTTCACTTCCCCGGCAAAACTTTTTATCAACGTTATTAGCTCGTTGTCGTCATATACATCTATGCCGTCCTTCCCATCACCGCACACGCTATTCAGCTCTATTTTCCTGATTATACCTATCGCTACCAGAGATTCTTTAATTTTTGTAGAATTTTTTTCATGAACGTAGTTGCCTATCGATTTCAGTATACCAAAGAGCATATCATCCACGTTTCTATAATTTATTTTCTGGAGTTTTATTTCGGTCTTCATCAGAAGAAAAAATAGAAGTATGGTTTCATCCACATTGCCACAGCTCATGATGAGTCTATTGCACTCCGTATTCAGTTCTCTGGCCGTTTTGAGAATGAGTTCTCTTTCTGAATCGTCGCTATAGCCTAGCGAGGCCTTTACCGTACCCACACTTAATTCTACTCTCTGCATTTCACGGCTCCCTCAGTTAATTTTCTGCAGTATATCATTGTAATTGTCCAGAAGTTGGATAAACTGATTTTTGAGTTCAATAATCTTTTCGTTCTTACTCTGCATCTCCCTCGACAGAGTCTCTATGGTGTTTAGCTGGGCCATGTTGATGTTCTCGAGATCTCCGTTCTTCTTTCTTAAAAGTTCCAGATCACTCGACATACTGGAATTCAACCTTTCAATATTTTTTTTATCCAGAACGAGACCTTTTCTGTCATTTTCCAGTGCCTCTATAGCCACCTTGTCCTCTTTGATCACTCTCTCCTTTTCCTCAAGCTCCAGAGCTATTATCTTGAAGGCCGTCATATCCCTGCTATTGAGTGTCCCCCTACCTTCGGCCTCTCTCTTAATTTCTCTGATATTTTTCCTGAGATTTCTGATGCCCAACTCCTTTTTCAGAAGAATTTTGAACAGCCTATTATTGTTTTTTGAAGACTGTAATTCCTCCAGCACAGAGATAATATTTAGAAAATTTTTTCTGACCAGTAGCAATTCGCTGGTAAACCTATCCTGGAGCTTCCCATTTTCCAGAGAGAGTAGATGAATCTTTTTATTTTTCTGCAGCAGCACATCCCTGATTGTCTCGGATAGAGAATTTAGAGAACTGATGATCAGAGATTTCTGATCCCCCAATAGGGTCTTCAAACTATCAATGGTCATAGGAAACCAACTTTTACTCCATGCTTTTTATCATAATTTTTAGACAAGACTCCCTACCATACGTTGATTATTATTATAATACTAGTACCATCCTCGTCGAGGACATATTACAGGTGTTTGCCGATAAAATCAACCTGTTTCGTTAGAAATCTAAAGAAATACTTTAAATATGGAAAAGATAGAGGGCAAAATTCTCGATGATATAGGCATCAACCTCTACGGCGTTGATGGTCAGCAGAATAGTGTCAACCCCGAACTACTCCCCTATGCCTGCTACTACGATGATCACACTCTAATAACCCAGAATGGCGAGGTGTTGCAAATAATAAAGATACCATCGTTTGTATCCAATCCCGGAGAATCAAATTTTTACACGCTGCGTGAAGAACTGAACAAAAGTTTCGTGAGGAATGCGAAGGACAGGAATCTCAGTTTCTGGTTTCAAACCGTCAGGAAATCGGTTGATCTAACGCCAAGAAACCAAAAATATAAAGCCTATACTGCAAGATTTGTCATGGACAAATGGAACAGACACTACAACTGGGACAACCAGTTTGCAAACGAGATATACATAACCATAATATACTCGCCCGAGGCCGGAGCTGTTTCTAAAATTTTTGAATTCATGGAGGCCATTAACTTCTCTATGTTGCAAAAGTCTAAGAGTAGGAGCTTCGAAAAGGCCAATTCCATTGTCAGTAAGGTCT
Organism: Rickettsiales bacterium; assembly: GCA_031283795.1. GTDB lineage: Bacteria > Pseudomonadota > Alphaproteobacteria > Rickettsiales > UBA1997 > CALXRO01. Next base: position 3,833 of record JAITBB010000074.1, on the reverse strand, counting down.
CCAAAGGTATGCTGAATGACCTGAAACAGTATGGAGCCAGAATGCTAAAGATAGTGAAAAATGGTGATGTCTACTATTCTGAACATCTCAAATTCTTCTCCCTGGTAGTTAACGGAGTCTATGAGAATGTACTATTGCCGGTTAACGAACTGTCCCATTCCATTCTCAGTAAAAAAATAGCCTACGGAAGGAACATAATGCAAATATATGATAAGGGTGGCTCATCCTATTCGGCGATAGTATCTATAAAATACTGTAGCCTCCTCCTGCCATCACAGCTGGACAAGATAATTCAGTTGGATCAGGAAATGGTGTTGACTCAATCCGTAAGTTTTATCAATAGCAAACCCATCAACGATGAGATGCTCAAGTACTTTGAAGTCCTATCCCTAGGTGAAAATCCGATTGTTCTTAACGTTTCGGACATTGGCTCTATGCTGCCTGATAAGGATCCGGAGAAAAATAAAATATGCACCTGCCAGGTAATCATACAGGTTAAGGGCAACAGTAAGGAGGGCCTTGGAAGAAACATAGAGCGACTTTTTGACACAACCGGGAAGCTTGGACTAGCTGCCGTTCGAGAGGAGATGTTTATGCCAACACTTTTCTGGAGCCAATTGCCGGGAAACTTTAATTTTGTCAAAAGACTGCACGCAATTTCTCTCGATAATGTCTGCGCATTCTCATCACTGTTTAGTTTCCCAACGGGAAAGGTAACGGGAAACATCTGGGGAGACTCGATGGTGGTTCTCAAAAGTGCAATGGGTACACCGTATTTCTTCTCCTTTGACACCAAGAAAAATCCAAACACCATATTTGTTGGTCCAAAACTACTCAAAAAGACGAAATACATGAACTTTATGCTAATGGCCGCCACCAAACAGGTAAAAAGGATAATTTACATCGACAACACAAACAGATCTAAGGTCTTCATCAACAGTCTGGACGGCAAATACTACTCGATCTCCAGGAAAGAATCCGGAGAAAAACTCTGCATAAATCCCTTCAGAATGAAGAAGAATGATCAGAATATAGAATTTATACTCAAATGGCTATCTTTCATCGTACAAAAATCTGACGATGGTCTGGTAAAGATGGACGAGAATACAACAAAGCTCAGCCAGGAGTGGGAAAAATTGGAGAATATTGTCAAAAACGACATCAATGAAATAAACAGCCTAGGCGACGTTTTTAAAATAGCCAAGGGGAAAAAGCTCAGCAACATATACGGTAGCCTCAGCAGATGGGTGGAACAGAACGAATATGGTTTTATATTCAATGTAGATAACAATCTAGACATGTTCGCAGACAATATTATCGGTATAAATCTCAATGCAATTGTTAACAATGAGGAAATTAGGGTTGCCATCTTCGATTACATATTGCATAGCCTGGTAACCGGATCCGACGGCAGCCCAACCATCCTGGCAATCGACGAGGGCTGGCTTCAATTTGATAACTCTTACTTTGCTCCCCGAATCTCAAAAATACTAAAATCCCTCTACGAAAAAAACATAGCCGTGATCATGACAACTAGTGGCGCCGACAGCTACGACACGAGTAACATACAGCTATCGGTTAGGAACATATTCCCAACACAGGTACTGCTTCCAAATGTTAAAGCAAGCATATACCAGAGGAAAATATTTGATATAAGCGAAGAGGAGTCCCGAATAATATCGGTCATGAGAGAGGAGAACGGAACTGTCCTGATCAAACACAATGGAAATATTGTAATATCATCAATAGAGTTTAATTTTCTGACAAAGGAGGAGGTTCACATATTTTCCAGCGGCACCCTCCATTCGAAAATCATGATCAAAGCCAAAGAGCTGGCAAGATCAGACAAGGCCGAGGACTGGCTGCCGGTAATGTTCCGCATTGTGCAGGAGTACAATAAGGCCAAACTAGAGGAGAAACTAAAAGAACGTGAGAAAAGACAGATCCAATGGGAAGAAGCCAGACAAAAGAAGGATGTACAGTCCTAGACAAACAGCAACAGTTTTCCTTCTCTATAATAGAATTTTCTAATGCATAAAACATAGTAAATCAAATAGAGCCAAATATTTATATATACAAAAATTCATACCTAGAAACAAATAGGAGATGTCTGCCTCTTTCAGAGAGAGTAGTATAGTATACTATGTGATTTATACGACTAAATTGTTGGCTCCGTTCATATCCCTTTCCTCGGTGCTAGGATCAAGTCTATTCTCTGCCGCTACAAATCTCCTAATTTGTAACAGTTTCTCATTGTTCCTAGCCCTATTGACTTGCGATAGAGTACTTTTAAGTTTATTCTCCACAGTACGAAATACTTTTGCTTTCTCTATAGCCCGAAGAAATTTCTCTTCTCTGGAACTCATTCTGATATTGTATTTTCCCCTGATGAATTCTGGAGTTATTTTCTTGATTTCTTTGGATAGTTGGCCTGTATATTTCCTCTTTAGATTATTCTTGATTTTTCCTTTAAAATTAGCTCTCATACCCTCCTCTTTTTTCCTGATCAGAACAGTAATTCTCCTCCCAAAGACTGCAAGTGATTCTCTATTATTCCTTAAAAGTTCCTCCGCATCATTTCTGACGGATTCCAGAACTAGCAACTTTGAAGTTAGCTGACCACCGATCGTCTCAATGCCATTTTTATTCGCAATTATCTGGAGCTGCTGTATCTGCTTTATTTCGAATTCATTCAGTAAACCATCCATAGACTCACAAAATTCCCACACATAGCTCCCTAAAAGGCCATACTTTTTCACTACACTACTGCCCATGATACCCTCGTAGATATCCGTATCATTGACTACAGCCATAGTGGCACTCACCGCATGGTACCAGCAGCTTCCGAGATTCTGTATATTTCGATTTACAAACGCGCAGTGTTTTTGAATATTACCCAAATTACACTCCTTATGTTCAGGGCTACCAATGATTCTACTGCTATCAAAAACAATGATGATCGGCTTAGTGATTGCATTTATACTACCACTTTGGTTTCTAGCCATCCTTAGAATTCTCAGGTCGACGATGACACTGACGGCATGTTGCAGATCGGTTGTTGATATTACCACACTGATAAAATTCTCCCTGAGATTATCTATGTTGCCCGGGTCAATGCCAACGAATCTTAGAAATCTTTCTAGGTTCTCATAGTGCCATTCCATTTTCTCCCTACTAAGCCTCTCACTACAAAATCTTACTAATTTGAACCTAGAGTTTTCTAGGGTCGCCAACAGTACTAGATTTTCTAGTTCTAGACCTCCGCCCGTAAACCCTTCTGCTCCCAAATGCATTCTGTCCATAAAAATCTGCCTGGAACATTCCTTTAGACAATCCTGGGCTTCACCAAGGGTCTTTATTCTTCCGTTCTCTCCCAGACCTCTGGTCACATCCTCTATAGCATATGGCACTATAGAGCCCAGCCTATTCTCGTTCAGCAGTTCATTAAGCTTTCTATAGTTCACCTTCAATTCCCTTTTCAGGGCTCCATTGGCCCAATAGACATAGTATATCACCGCGTTACTTTCGTCATATTTCATTGTATGCAGTCCCCTTCTTTCCCAGAGAGTTCCATGACCAACTTCCCGATTACCTCTAAGGGATTTCCAAGACATAGCGGTTTCTTCCTTTAGAGAATCTTCACTGTAGAATTGCCTATATATTTGGCCTCTCTGATCAGTGTAGATACCTTGTCCTTCTCTTTTGCCATCCCTCCAGACACCAACATATTCACTTCCATTTGAAGAGCATAATGTTCCATCCCCCTCTCTCACACCGTTTCTCCACTCTCCGCTGTACGTACCTCCATCCGGATAATTGAATGTTCCATTTCC
>JAITBB010000061.1 GCA_031283795.1 Rickettsiales bacterium | reverse complement strand
ACCACTCCAAAGACTGACGCCCCACAGACCCCGGAGGAAAAGCTTCTCAAGGTCATATTTGGGGAAAAGGCCATGGATGTTAAGGATTCTTCTCTATATGTCCCACCGAATGTGGTGTCCGGTACTGTCATAGATGTTAAGGTGTACACTAGAAACGGACTGGACAAGGATGAAAGGGCAAAATCCATAGATGACGCTAGGATAGAGGAACTGTCCGAAAGCAAAAACATGGAAATATCCCTTCTGAGAAAAAGCTTTCTTGATAAGATTAAGCCTCTGATCCTGAACCAGTCTTTGGAAAAGGGCATAGACAAGATTAAAAAGGGCAGCGTGATTACGGATGAGCTGCTGGAACAGATTCAGAATGGACTTCTGCCAAAGATTACGGTCAGCGATTCGTCGGCCAACAAAAAGATTGAAGAGTTGGGTAGGGAATTTAAGGAGACCATAGTGTCCATAGAAAAATTATTTTCCGAAAGTGCCCTTAAGGTTAGGGAGTGTGACGAACTGACGCAGGGAACTCTAAAGAAGGTTAAGGTTATTGTGGCCACAAAGCATAAGATACAGGCAGGAGATAAAATGTCTGGTAGATACGGTAATAAGGGTGTTATCTCTAGGGTTTTACCCGTTGAGGACATGCCCTACATGGATAACGGAACCCCAATGGATATTCTTCTGAGTCCTCTTAGCATTCCGTCCCGTATGAACGTGGGTCAGCTGCTGGAAACTCACCTGGGTTTTGTGTCTCGTAAGCTTGGAGAACAGATTTCCTCTCTGCTGGTTAGTATGTCTAAGGATACAGCTAAAAAAGTTAGGGCAAAGCTGTTGAGAATATACAAAATGCCAAGAGAGGTTGAATATATAAAATCGCTAAACGATGATGATTTGCTTGAGTTTGCAGAAAAATTGAAAAGAAATGTGCCATTTGCAACTGGCTCCTTTGAGAACATATCCACAGAGGATATCGAGCAGCTCATGGAGGAGGCGGGCATAGACAAGAGCGGCCAGGTGAGACTGATCGACGGTCGAACAGGGGAATACTTCGATAGACCATTGACCATTGGCTATATGTATATGTTGAAGCTACATCACATGGTCGAGAGCAAAATCCACGCCAGATCGACGGGACCATACAGTCTCATTACCCAGCAGCCACTTGGTGGTAAATCCCACTTTGGAGGACAGAGATTCGGAGAAATGGAGTGCTGGGCCCTGCAGGCCTACGGCGCCGCCTATACTCTTCAGGAAATGCTCACTGTTAAGTCCGACGATATAGTGGGGAGGCTTAAAATCTATGAATCTATTGTCCAGGGTTCCCAGAGTTTCTCCTGCGGTGTGCCGGAATCCTTCAATGTTATGGTCAAGGAGGTTAGGTCTCTTGGCTTAAATCTTGAACTTGTTAAGAGGTGATTTCCGATTAAATGAAAATTTTTTGTCCCTTTTATTACTATAAAATAGAAAGAAACATATGGCACTAGATGGAACTTCTTCCTTTGGACTGATGAATATCAGCAGTCAGGCGCTGGATTCCACAGACTTTAACGCACTGAAAATATCGATAGCCGGACCAGAAAAAATAAGATCATGGTCCTATGGTGAAGTTACAAAGCCGGAAACGATCAACTATAGGACCTTTAAACCAGAAAAGGATGGTCTGTTCTGTGCGAAAATTTTCGGTCCGGTCAGGGACTATGAGTGTCTCTGTGGAAAGTATAAAAGAATAAAGTATAAGGGGATCGTATGTGAAAAGTGTGGCGTCGAGATAACGAGCTCGAAGGTCAGACGTGAGAGAATGGGGCACATAGAACTTGCTGCTCCGGTGGCACACATATGGTTCCTGAAATCCCTGCCATCTAGAATCAGCACGATGCTGAATATAATGCCAAAATATGTGGAGAAGGTTATATATTTTGAGACTCACATTGTCACGGACGCGAAAATGACACCTTTGGAGAATGGGCAACTGATCTCCGATGAAGAGTGTGAGAAACTCCAGAATGAATACGGATCAGGTTCCTTTGAGGTTGGAACTGGCGCCGAGGCGATACATAAGCTACTATCGGACATAGACCTGGTCAAACTAAGGGACAAGCTGAGAAGAGAGTTGGCTGAAACCAAGTCAGAATTAAAGAGGACAAAGATAATCAAGAGACTGAGTCTAACCGAGAGTTTTATAGAGTCCAACAACAGACCAGAGTGGATGGTCCTGACAGTCTTGCCGGTCATACCGCCGGAGATCAGACCTCTCGTCCAGCTGGATGGAGGAAATTTTGCCAGTGCTGACCTGAACGAACTGTACCGAAGGGTTATAAATAGAAACAATAGGCTAAGGAGGCTACTGGAACTCGAGGCTCCGGATATAATAATTAAAAATGAAAAGAGAATGCTCCAGGAGGCGGTTGATTCCCTTCTGGACAACAGTAAGAGTGCAAATCCCGTTAAGACTCAGAATAAGAGGCCGTTTAAGTCGCTCAGCGATATGTTGAAGGGTAAACAGGGTAGGTTTAGACAGAACTTGCTGGGTAAAAGGGTCGATTACTCAGGCCGTTCCGTAATAGTTGTGGGTCCAAATCTAAAGCTACATCAGTGCGGTCTGCCGAAAAAAATGGCGCTGGAACTATTTAAACCGTTTATATATGCCAAATTGGAGCTCTATGGCATGTCCAATGGGATAAGGCATTCGAGGAAACTAGTAGATTCTGAGACTCCGGAGGTTTGGGATATTCTGGAGGAGGTTATAGGAGAACATCCCGTCCTTCTAAACAGGGCGCCAACCCTCCATAGACTTGGAATCCAAGCCTTTGAACCTCTGCTGATAGAGGGCAAGGCGATTCAACTCCATCCACTGGTCTGCAAGTCATTCAATGCCGATTTTGACGGAGATCAGATGGCTGTCCACATTCCGCTGTCCGTAGAAGCCCAGGCCGAGTCAAGGATACTGATGATGTCAAACAATAACATACTTAACCCTCAGGATGGAAAGCCAAATATAATTCCTAGTCAGGATGTGCTGCTGGGACTCTACTATTTGACTCTGGATCCTGTTGGAGGAAGCGCTGCGAAGCCAAAAATTGCCGTATCTTCTCTGGATGAGCTGGAACATGCTCTCTTCAGAAAAAGAATTGGTTTAAACGATCCGATTCTGTTCAGATATAGGCTCGATAGTGCGCTTGAAAGTGCTAGAAGCTCGGAATCCGATGAGGGAACTATGGAGATTGAGTATAAAAAGGTTGTTACCACCCCGGGGAGAGTGAAGCTGTTCGAACTACTTCCAGATGGCTGCAAGAAAAAATTTGGTTTCTCTCTCGTCAATATGCCTGTGGGTAAGAAGGAAATATCTAAAATTATTAATCTTGTATTCGAAGAGACGGATCAGGACGAAACCGCCCTATTCTGTGACAACATAATGCAACTGGGATTTAAAAGTTCAACGCTGTCAGGCATATCCATAGGAAAGGACGACATGATAATTCCTCCGGATAAGACCAAACTCATATCCAAGGCAGAGGAGGATGTTAAGAATATTAATCTACAATATCAGGATGGTCTGATAACGTCTGGAGAGAGGTATAACAGAGTCATCGAAATATGGGATAACTGCATAAATCTCGTCAAGAAGCTGCTGGTTGGTCAAATTTCGGTGAACAAATCTGGAAGTGTAGCAAACTCACTATTCCTATTCACAACATCCGGAGCAAGGGGTAACGAGAGCAACATACAGCAAATGTGTGGTATCAGGGGTCTACTAGCTAAACAGAGCGGTGAGATCATTGAAACTCCGGTTCTATCTAACTTTAAGGAGGGTCTGTCCGTTTTGGAATATTTCCTTTCCACCTACACCGGAAGAAAATCCATGGTGGACACCGCCCTCAGAACTGCCAACGCCGGCTATCTCACAAGAAGACTTGTGGATGTCTCCCAGGATTGCATAGTTGTGGACAATGATTGCCAAACCAATGTGGGCATAGGAATGGAGGCTAAAATTGAAAATGGTGTGGTTAGGACATCTCTGGCCGCTAAGGTGGTTGGACGAACCGCTCTGAACGATGTTATTGGCCCAACTGGGGAAGTCATCATAGGTGCTGGTGAACTCATCGATGAAAAAATTGCCGACTCCATAGAAAAAACAGGAATTAAAAAGGTGATGGTCAGATCGGTGCTGACCTGCAGACATGAGCATGGGGTTTGTGCAAAATGCTATGGTAGAGATCTGACAACGAAAAGACTTGTCAGTGTCGGCGAAGCCGTTGGCATAGTGGCAGCCCAGGCTGTGGGAGAGCCCGGCACTCAGCTGACGATGAACACTCGACATCTTGGAGGCGCCATGATTACAGGTACAGAGTCGAACATTGTTTCTCCAGGGGATGGTCTGCTGAAAATAGTCAACATGGAGTCTATAGTCAATAGGGATGGCGCAACTATAGTCGTCAGTAAGGACGCCGAGATGATAATTGTCGACGGTGCTAGGATAGTCGCTAAATATAGCTTACCATTTGGTGCCAAGGTTCTGTTCAGGGATGGAGATAGGGTCAAGAAGGGTGATTTTCTGGCAGAATGGGATCCATATAATTACTCCATAATAGCCATGCACGATGGGGTAGTCGAGTTCAAAGATCTGGTTGATGGCGTATCCCTTAAGGAGAAAATAGACGAATTGACCGGTATTTCCTCAAAAAACATTATAGATTGGAGGAGGTTTAGAAATAAACAGACAATGAAGCCAACTCTGGTCGTGTCTAATGGTGAAAATACGACAAATTCCGAACTATCTATCGGGACAGTGCTGAATGTAACCAACGGACAGGAGGTCAAAGCTGGCGATATTCTGGCTAGAACTCAGAAGGACTCAATAAAAAATAAGGACATAACGGGTGGTCTGCCCAGAGTGGCTGAGTTATTTGAGGCTAGGAAACCAAAGAACTACGCCGTTATGTCCGCCATTAATGGAACAGTGGTCTTTGGTGAGAGAGACTATAAGACCAGACGTGTCATCACAATCATTCCGGATAACAAAGAGGAAGAGCAGGAGGTCAACTACGTAATTCCTAAGGGCAAACACCTCTTTGTGAAGGATGGTGATAAGATCAGAAAGGGTGATGACATAATAGACGGAGATAAGGTTCCGCACGATATTCTTAAAATTCTAGGAATAGAGGCTTTCACAAAGTATGTGGTCGAGGAGATCCAAAAGGTCT
>JAITBB010000069.1 GCA_031283795.1 Rickettsiales bacterium | reverse complement strand
AGAAGACCGTCTCTGTTTAGCAGTCCAAAGGTAGCCACTATCATTGCCGTTGATGGTACTGCGCTCAGCAGCGGTATAGGTACCACCATAGCTACGGATATCATCAGTAGAAGTATATTTACGATATAGAACAGGGCCCTATCCCATATGAAGTTAAACCGTTCTCGGGTCATCCTCTCAACTCTATCGAAAAATGGGTTTATCTTTGCTATGGTTCTATCGAGAGTCTGTTTTTTCATCGAAATGCTACCTAGGAATTTTGGTAACACTACTTTTTCCCTACCTCTAAGAATCTGAAGAACTATAATGCAGCAGAGAATGCCAAAAAAATTAGAAATTACCGGAATGGGCGCTGGGGTTGGTATGAGTGACAGCAGTGCCATTAGAAAAAGAGCAAAATAGGGGTTCTCCCCACCTCCATTCAGGATTCGCTCCAGGCTTATTTTCTCATCATCACCCTCTCTAAGCTCTCTAAGCTCTCTAAGCAGACCACTAATTCCCAGGTATTTCATGGCGATTCGGGATAACTCTAGAGGGGGTTCCCTCTAAATTCATTTGTAATGTATAAAAATCATCTTTTATATGGTTGAATCTAAGCTCAGTTTCTTTTAAATGCAAATAGAATTTATCCTGGAAATGCCCTGAGGTTTAACAGGACGAGTTTTGACTATTCTCTAGAGGTTCTCTATTTTATTCACATAGGCTCTAGTGCCAGCAGGAACATCGGCACTGTGCCTATACTCGTGACAATATATTATGGAGGGCAAATAAATCACCGGAAGCGCAGAATAGAGATCTGTCCGAAATTTTTACCACTATTGAATAAATTATTTTTTGCATTATAATTGATGCACCTACTTTCTAGTGGATAATTTTGGAGAAATCAATGAGCAAACACCCCGTGACGAAATGGTTACCGATAAACCTGATTATTTTATCCCTTGGAGTTGCCGCTGGACCAAATCTAGCCAGTGCGAGTCCAAGAGAAGAGAGTGGCATACCAGATAATACTGTATCTGGAGCTGATGCTGACGCATCAGAATCTAATGATTATGCATCCGAAGATAGCACACCCGATACAGCTACCAATAGGCAAACCAGAGGAGACAATGAGATAGCTGATGGCGACGAGAATATAAATTATGAGGATGAAAATAAACAGCCCACTAGACCCGAGGTGGAGGAAGAATCCGCTGCAGCAGCACCTGCTGGAGGCATAATGACTGTAACATCTGTTTCTGAGGTGCCACTGGCATCTGAGACAAGCACAGGGTTTCCGATTCAAAACGATATGGAAGGAGAACCGATGGTTGGAGGAGGCGCAGTTGTAACTGAAATTTTCTTAGGTATAGGCGGTTGTAAATCCGAAAATACTCTACTGCCATACGAAGAAATCGATACTAATCCTGCTTTTCTGCCAATCAGAAAAAGAAAGGAGATAGAAAGGAGGGATATAGAAAGGAGGAAGAAAGAAGCGAAGATGAGAGAAATAGAAGAGACAGAGAGAGAAATGATGAAAAAGGAAGATGGGCTTTTTGAATCTTCTAATAGCATTATAACATGCGCAGACTACAATGTTTTTTCCGAAGACTATCGTTCATTAACTTCTCAAATTGGTAGAGAATTCGAGGGGAGACTATATATTCCAACGCTAGAAACTATGGACCACAACCATCTAGTGAGATCGCCGAGCCCCTCGCCTACCTTTTTAGATGGAGAAGAGGACACCGATAGCTATCAGAAAAGTGACGAATCCAACAACACCTGGGATGATGGGCCCGATAGAGGGGAAAATATTGCCAGTACGGAATCTGATAGCCCTACGTCATCTAGTGATGGAGCAAAATATAAAACGGCTAGATCAGGGATAAAACCTGCCAAAGCGAGACACAGATGTGACAATCTATTGGAAAATGCCGCCTACTTTGTTGCCTGTAGTGTCATCACCAGTGCCATTGGCATTAATATTGTCTATAACCCAGATTGGTATCCAAACTGGCTGAAACAGATATGGAGCCGGAGAGGAAAATCGGGTGATAGGAGCAACTCTGCTGCCAAAGAGGATATAGGGGCGGAACTATAGCCGAAAATGATAAGTGGACTAGCCTTATTTTGCGCTCTGTTTTGTGCTAAGCATCTTTTTGTAGAGATTTTTAATATTGAGAATCGCTAGATAGAATCCCTGTAGGGCAGCACACAGTGGAAACATTCGTAATAAAATGCCGTGTAGGACAAATGATTCGCTGAAAATGGGGAATGGAGGCTGGTCCCGTGTTTTTTCTAGACATTGACATCAATATTGATCCGACTAACCTAGCACCATCGTTCCCAGTATTAGTGGATTTCAATGAGTGGTAGCCTTCTGATTTTGTTCGTCTTCCAAATTTTGGCCTGTGCGCTGCTGGTTGTGGTGGTGCTGCTGCAATCCTCAGATGAGGATGCGCTAAGCAATATAAGTTCTGGCAATTCTAAGTTTGGATCCGCCACTAGACGAACGTCTATGGATTTTATTACAAAATTCACTATAGCCCTTGGTACTTTTCTTATGATAAACTCTGCTGTCCTCACGGCCATATCAGCGCGGAAGTATGCGAGAAATAGGAGTCTGGTCAGGGATTACCTGGAGCATAGGACCCTAGAAAATAAGCAGTAGAATCAGTGCTTGTCTATGGCACCGAGTGCTCGTCAGAATAGTCGTCCGATGATGAAATTTGAGAAGCCTCTCAGAGAGGGCGTGGTGGTCAATAGACCTAACAGGTTTATTATGAATGTTTTGGTTGATGGTGTTCTGACGACCTGCCATTGTCCATGTACTGGAAGAATCGCTAGGGTTATCTTTGATGGCAAAGTTCCATGCCTTCTTAGAAGTGCCGAGGATGAGAAGAGGAGGACTAGATACACTGTAGAGGCCATATCTCTCAATGAGGTCAATGACCCCCACAAGAAGTGGATAGGCATAAATCAGACCCGAGCTAACAACTATATAGACTATTTCCTGAGGAGTGGTCAATTGTCTGACATTATCGGGCTTAAGGGGAAAGACTTTAGTCTGAAGAGAGAACAGAGAGTTGGCGAATCAAGACTAGATTTTGTTATAGACGATGAGATCTATCTGGAGGTCAAGAGTCCAATGGTGCTGCTGCCCCTGAGGGATGACTATGTCACGGGTAAATATGTGCGATTTACCGAGAGTGAACACCTCTACTCTATCGATAGGTTTATAAAGCATATGGGAGAGCTATCCAAACATAAAAGGGCCATAATCCTGGTTTTCTTTATGTTTGAGGCCGATATATTTGATCCAAAGCCGGATGAAAACAGCACTGTTGGCAGCGTTGTGCAGAAAACTCGGCGTTCCGGAGTTGAATTCTGGCAGGTCAATGCAAAATTCACAGAAAAGGGAATTAGTCTAGTTGACTACTACAGAATGCCCTCTTAGATTAGGTTTAGGCCGACCACCTCTATGGATCGAGTACTTCCACAACCAGATTACATTTTTCTCCAGTTTTTCTTAGATTTTTCATAGTTTCTTTGTCATTGCCACTAATCTTTTCCATTCCTCTAGTCATAGTGGGATCTCTGTGTAGGATTGTGGCTGTTCTTGCCATTGATAGCCGTTCGCTGACATTAACAAATTTTAGTCCCTTAAATTTCGAACTGATATTTGCAAAGCCTGCAGCCGTTATGCTGCCAAGACCGTACCTTCCACTCCTGTCTCGCCCGGTTAGGATTAGAACAGGGCTGGATGTGCTTTTTCCAGATTCTGCTATGGCCGAGTTATCACTCTCTTTGGCCATAGATTTCATGTTGGCTAATATCCAGTAGCTCCCCGCTCTGTATTTCGATGCCACTGCGCCATCCTGGTTTAGAGCACCACGGAGTGCACTCTTTTCCAATATATCTTTCATTGGCAACATACCCCTATCTGAGACTATAGATTCTCCCACTCTCCTTCGGTATTGCGCCAGCGCCGCGTCTAATATTGCTATTTCTGTTATGACGCGCTCTGTTGCCACCCGATTTATTAGAATTGCAGTTCTTGTCAGAGCCAAAATGAGAAGACCCATGGCAGCCAAGACCATGGAGAATTCCACAAGGGAAAAGCCCCTCTTAAAATATTGCCAACAATTTTTCATACATACCTCAGGAAGTTAGCGATTTCTGTTTCGACAAGATATAATCGGATAATTTTAGCTATGTCAAGTAAATAGAACTGTCTCCAACCTCTCCAGAAAAACAACTAATCACTCTTGACCAGCGCTAGATCCGACTCCGAATAGTGAATCGAGGACAGACGGAGCTTTTTAATATTTGCTCCAATGCCTCCGAAGAAAAACCAGTACCTGGGATTACAACTATAGGAATCATGAATTATTCCCAGAACTGCATTGGGAAATATATTCGGTAAATTAGTGGTCTAAATTTATATTGCATCTAAAGGAAAATGAGTTTAGACTCAGCAGTGGAGATTTGACCAGATGAGAATTTGAAGAGGCCATCCTCGGATTAGCCGAGACATATCTAGAGAATGGAGAAAAGGGTGAAACTTACCAGTCAAATTCCCCAAATATTTTGAATGCAGAATATGATTCTAAGGAGACTGAAAGATAGTGGAGAATTTAACAGCTATGACCTTTTGAAGAACATAGCCTTTTTCACCATGCTTGTGGATCACGCAGGGCTTTTCGTATTCGGTGGGATCAAGCTTCTCAGAGTCATAGGCCGCACATCCGCTCCTATATATGCATTTCTCTTCGGAACCAATAGAAAAAAGAAAATGGATAGAGTCGCTCTCTATGCGATTCTCCTGAGTATAGTCCAAGCTCATTTTTACAATAGTATATTCCCACTCAACATACTGTATAGCTTTTATATATCGAACCTCTTTACGGATCGGCTAAGCACTCTCTATAGCACCAGCAACACGGCATTCTTTTCAACTATGGTGGTTCTGCTACTACTTGGGGAGCTCTCCGGTAACCTCTGGGAATATGGCACATATTTTACCGCCCTGATTTTCTGCGGCAGAATATGTAGGAAGAGTGAGAAAACCCTGAGAGATAAAATTCTGATGGCAACGATATTCCTAATATTTTTCTGTAGCCAGGTGGCTCATATGAGTTTCGGTATTGTCCATTCACTGTTTCTGTTCCTGATTTTCTCAATTCTATATGTCACATTTATCAAATTTAAGCCCAGAGAATTCAAAAATGTGCCCTGTAGGGATTCTTTCATGTTTATCTCTAGGTACTCCGTTGAGCTGTTCTTTTTTCAGCATGTAATCTTTATGATCATTAGCATATGGCTATACTGGACAACAGGAAAAATCTAAGGAGCTTTGGTCGGATAAACGGTAGGGCAATGGGACTAGAGGGCCAACACCTGCTGATGAACGTGCTACCCGGGTACCTTATCAATCCCGGAGAACTGCGGGCTAGAAACGAGGTGAATTACCTGGAAATTGGTTTTGGCTATGGAGAAAGCCTGATCAGAAGGGCTCTAGACGAGCAGAGTGCGAATCACATTGGCTGCGAGGTTTACAGCAGGGGGGTTGTGAACCTACTGGGACTTATTCTGGCTAGAGGTGTCGAAAATATTAGAATATTTAACGGAGATGCGAGAATATTCCTCGAGGAAGCTGGAAATGAATATTTCGATGAAATCTTTGTCCTATTTCCAGACCCATGGCCAAAGCGGAAACAGATGAAAAAGAGAATTGTCGATGGCAGTTTCCTAGAGCTTACCCATAGAAAGCTAAAAACCGGTGGTGCTGTGTTTTTTGCAACGGATTCGGAGGACTACGCAAAATCTATTCTCAGTCTAATGGACAATAGCCGCCTGTTTGGACCAGTCCCCGCCAATCCCGATGAATGCCGAGGGGAACCAGCCTGGTGGATCGAGACCAGGTACCAGGAGAAGGCAAAAAAATCCGGAAGAGAGACTTTTTTTATAGAGGGCAGAACTTGCCGGACTATTTAAACCACTTCTTGAAAAAAGTGCTCTCGCGTTTGGACCCGTGCAGCAGATCGTCTAGATTCTTGGCGGCCTTCTTCTCCTCATCCGTTAGATTTTTCGGAATTTCAATTTTAACGTTCACCACCTGATCGCCTCTTCGCGTAGCTCCACCTAGCACTGGCATGCCCTTCCCATTGAGTTTTATCCTATCGTCATTCTGGGTTCCCTCGGGGATTTTAACGATGGCCTTTCCTCCATCTATGGTTGGAACCTCTATTTCCCCACCTACCATAGCCGTTGTCGGCAGTATGCCGGCAATTATATGGAGATCATTTCTGTCCCTAGCAAAGACTCTATGCTTCTCTACATTTACCACAACAAAGAGGTCCCCGGTTCTTCCACCATTCTGACCCGCTTCTCCTTCTCCCGCTAGTTTTATTCTACTACCATTATCCACCCCCGCCGGAACCTTGACTGAGAGATTTCTTGCCCTCTGGCTTCTGCCGGTCCCGTTACACTTTTTGCATGGTTTTTTTATGATCTTTCCGGTACCTCTACATTTTCTACAGGTTTGCTCCATAATGAAAAATCCCTGCTGAACCCTTGAACTCCCGGTACCATTACACTCCGAGCAGGTTATAGAGCCACTGCTGTCGGCCGAGCCGGTCCCGTTGCAGTCGTCACACTTGACCATAGTTGTAAAACCTATATCGATGGACTTCCCTGCATATGCCTCCTCTAGAGTTAGACTCACATCATATCTTAGGTCGGAACCATCTACAGCACCGCCCTTTTTCTTTCTGCCACCCCCAAGATCTGAGAATATGTCCGAAAAGGAGCTAAAAATGTCACTGAAATCACTAAAATTTGCACTGCCGAACCCACCGAAACCCCCACCTCCGGCAGCTCCCTTTGTGAAGGCCTCATGACCATACTTGTCGTAGGTGGCCCTCTTTTCGGTGTCATGGAGCACGTCATAGGCCTCTGCCGCCTCCTTAAACTTGGCCTCTGCCTCCCTATTGTTGGGATTTCTGTCCGGATGGAACTCCATAGCCTTCTTTCTGTATGCCTTCTTTATTTCGTCCTGTGT
>JAITBB010000073.1 GCA_031283795.1 Rickettsiales bacterium | reverse complement strand
GCAATGACACGACTCGCCAAAATGCCTTGCCCTGTGCGGAGAAATCAACACTATTTCCGAGTAGGAAGTATAGACGTTCCGGCATACTTTGCCATACCGCCGAGATTATCCTCAATTCTCATCAGTTCATTGTATTTGGCCATTCTATCGGTCCTACACAGCGAACCAGTCTTTATCTGACCGGAATTTGTTCCCACGACAACATGGGCAATGGTAGAGTCTTCGGTCTCACCAGATCTGTGGGACACTATAGTCCTATAGCCATTTCTATGGGCCATGTCTATGGTATCCAGAGTTTCAGTGAGCGTGCCTATCTGATTCAGCTTTATCAGTATGGCATTGGCCATTCCCTCCTCTATGCCCTTTGCAAGAAGCTTAGGATTTGTGACAAAAAGATCATCCCCTACAAACTGTATCTTACCTCCTAGGGCTCTCGTGGCGTCTCTCCAACCACCATAGTCATCCTCCTGCATAGCATCCTCTATGGAAAATATAGGATACTGCCGGATTAGATCATCATAGTACCTGATCAGTTGGCCAGAGTCCATGGTTTGTTTTTCGATGTTGTACTTACCATTTTTATAAAACTCGTTTGCCGCGCAGTCCAGAGCAAACCTGAAATCTGTTCCCAGTTTGTAACCAGCAGCCTCGACGGCTTTGCACATAGCATCCAGAGCCTCTTTGGAGGATTTTAGTGCAGGAGCAAAACCACCCTCATCGCCAACACTAACCGTATAACCATCCTTCTTTAGAATTTTCTTCAGACTATGGAAAACCTCTGCCCCCATCCTAATGGCCTCCCTTACCGTGGGAGCTCCTACAGGAACTATCATAAACTCCTGGATGTCGATGCCACTATCCGCATGCGCTCCACCATTTATAACATTCATCATGGGTACCGGCAGCAGGTGACCATTGGTGCCGCCTATGTATCTAAAAAGAGGAAGGTTCAGAAAATCAGCGGCAGCGCGAGCTGCGGCTAGGGACACAGCCAGTATCGCATTTGCCCCCAATTTGGTCTTATTTTCAGTGCCATCCAACTCTATCATTACACTGTCCACTCTACGCTGATCAAGAGCATCCATGCCAACGACGGCATCAGCTATCCCAGTATTGACATTTTCAACGGCATTCAGAACCCCCTTTCCTAAATACCTTTTAGGATCTCCATCCCGCAATTCACAGGCCTCATGGGTACCGGTCGATGCTCCCGATGGGACAATCGCCTTTCCCAATATTCCGCTTTCCAGCAGGATCTCTGCCTCCACGGTTGGATTCCCTCTAGAATCCAAAACTTCTCTCGCCCTAAGGGCCGCAATTTCTGCCATATTAACAGTGATCATTATTCTCTGTCTTCACAGTAGAACGCGGATTTTTATTTTCAATCGAGTGACCAGAGGTCTGATCAATTATTTTTTCTGTCTGCTCTTCACAACGTCATCTATCTTTAGCAGAGTGGTCAAAATTCTCTCAAATTGATCAAGCCTTATCATATTTGGGCCATCACAGGGAGCACTGTCCGGATCCTGATGGACCTCGGTAAAAACCGCGGCAACGCCAGCGGCAACGGCAGCACGCGCTATTACCTCCGCCATATCCCTATTTCCCAGGCTGTAGCCATCTCCCGCGCCAGGTCTCTGTACCGAATGGGTACAGTCACAGCAAACGGGGCAACCAGTCTCGGCCATTATGGGGTAGCAGGTCATATCATTAACCAGTGTATTATAGCCAAAAAATGTACCCCTATCACACAGAATGACATTACTGTTGCCAAATGACTCTAGTTTCTCATATACGAAGTGCATCTCCTTTGGAGATATGAATTGTCCCTTCTTTACATTTATAACCTTACCGCTCTCCGCCGCCGCCCTCAGCAGATCAGTCTGCCTACAGAGAAAGGCTGGGATTTGGACCAGATCCACAACCTCCATAACTGGGTGCCTGTACTGCTCCGCAGTATGCACATCGGTGAGTATGGGACAGCCAACCTGTTTCTTCACCTCCCGGAAAACCTCCACCGACTTGTCAATGCCAATGCCCCTCGCAGTCTTTATGCTTGACCTGTTGGCCTTGTCATAGGAGGCCTTAAATATAAAATTAACCCTCAGTCTATCACATATGTCTCTGATCGCCTTTGCCATCATAACCGTATGCTCCAGACTTTCGATAACACAGGGTCCAGCCATCACTGTGATTCTGAGATCATTAGAAATTTTCAGATTTCCAACGCCTATCGTTCTACACTGCATAGTTCTAACCGCTCAAATATTCATTGTTCCGAGAGAATAGGATTGCCCTAGAATAAATCAATATATGACCTAGCGCAGTGACGATCCTGTAAATCCCATCAGAAAGTGCCGCAGTCCATTTACACTGATTCTTGGAGTTTTTTCTGGATATAGCAAATAACTTTATTTCTAGACACTGCAGCAGGATAGTCGATCGCTGGCACAGAGCAGGAGTTCTAGAGGTCATATTGACTGTCATGAATTCCACAGAAAAGAGCAATATGTTTATAGGGCTTTCACAGAAAAACAGTTGCCGAAGCGAGAACCAGGGAGCGAATGGCCTAGCGGGTTACTGGTGGGAACAAAAGCAGGGGATGGGGTAGCTGTGGCAGTGGAAGAAAATTCTTGTATATTATGATAGATTGGTACAATGTATTTACATCAGACAAATAATAGGGAATGAAAAATGGTTCTGGAAATAACCGGAATGGGCGAAATAACTGAAACAAACGGGAAACTCAAGATGACGATTAACTTCAGAGGACACCAGATATGTGCCACTGGGGGTGAAGAATGTGTAGACCATATCTATATTGGCGAATTTGAATTGGGACCAGATGGAAAACCTATTCCCAGTGGATATGGAGAATTATTTTCAAATTATGGTAAGGAATATGAAGGTGAGTGGAAAAATAACATGAAAGAGGGAACAGGGAAATCCTTATATATAGACGGGAAACCGTGCTATGATGGTGAGTGGAAAAATGACATGAGAGAAGGAAGAGGAAAATTATTTAGTCCGTTTGGGAAACCATTCTACGATGGTGACTGGAAAGGTAACTTACAGGAAGGAAAGGGAAGATCATGGAATTTCTTATCTGGGAAACTATTCTACGATGGTGACTGGAAAAGTGGCAAGAGAGAAGGGAAGGGAAAATCATTCGATTCCAATGGGAAACCACAGTATGATGGTGATTGGAAAAATGATGTAATGGAGGGAAAGGGGGTATTACACTTCCCAGACGGAAGTAGATATGATGGTAATTGGGAAAATGGTAAAAAAAATGGATTGGGTATCTACACTGATCAGAAGGGCTATGTTGTCTGTGAGCGATTGTATAGTAAAGATCTTCTGAAAGAACAAACTGCCATATCCTGGGAACTCTACAAAAGAAATGGAGAAATTAACAGTGGGGAAAAAAGAAAACTATACACGACAAAATATGATGAGAATGGTGATTGTTCGACAGTAACCTACTATTACTATGGATTCACTGGAATCCTGGAGAGAGAATTGAGGGTAAACTATAGAAAGCTTAATGAACTGCTGAACGAAGGAAAACTAAGTTCTATAGTGCCGGGAGCTATAGAGGATGTGACCGAAGGTCTGGAAGAGAACGCAAGAATCGGAACTCTCGAAGGAGCTCAACAATGCCTAAGGGTATGCGCCAGACAGTATCTCCAGGATCGAATGTGTTCGGGAGAATGGGGTCTCGATGAGGGTGGAATCAGAGAGCTACAGAATCTAATGTTGTTGGCAAGCCTGAAAGATTCTGAGCTCAGAAGAGTGAGATTTTCTGATAAAAAATTTAATACAAGAAAGATGGAAAAGCTCTATGAGAATATGGGAACATTTCTAGAGTTTCTAGGTATCAATCTGAACAACCTGGATAGTATTAGTGGAGATTTTATCATTACGACGATAGCAACAACCAGCGAAGCGCATAGTGTCACCGTCATCATTGATCTAAAAAGACTGAGGGAGCTTAAAGATAATGGTGAGGATATAACTACAACCAATAAACGTGTTATGTTCATCTTTGATGGTAGCAGAATCATTGGTGATCCTAGATATAGACAGCATAATCTAGGCAATATCCAAAAAAACTGTGTGGTTGTAAATCAAAATATACAGGGGCTCGGAAGCTGCTGGTACCATGCGGTGAGTTCCACTATGGCTATGGCTAGAAATTCGGACATCTTTGGAAGTCTTAGAGATGGCACCGTAGCGGAGTGGGATAATAATTCTGGAGAACAAGTTCTCCAGAGCCCCTTTAGAATCGGAGGTAAATTACCCACCAGGTTCGAGATAGAGCATATGCTGCAGCTTCAGGAAATTGCAAATGAGTATAACATTGGAGTGATCAATGATCAGCTGATATCAAAACTAATAGTCCTGAGGCACGTTAGAGATATGATGGAAAATTTCCTGGATGATAGAGAACTGTTTAATGTCTTTGAGGAGAGAATCGACACTCTGGTCGAAAGAAGAGAAAAGGAGGAGGAAGCTAATTTTGACGATGATACCAGGAAAAACCTAGGGCAAAAATATAAAAACCAATTACCTGGAAAAATTGAAAAAATAATTCCGGAATTCATCAGAGAGAAATATAGTATCAGAGCAGATACCGAGGGAGAGAGATTTCTTTTGGCTCTGGAGAGAGTGAAAGCGCTCTATGACATAGAGAGTGAATTCAGCGAAATGCTATTGCAGGTCGAATCGACTAGGAACAATATAGGACTACTGGAAATTGGAGAATCCGGGATGGTGAGGAGTGAGTCTGATTCCGGTACCGAGAAAGGAGAGGTCTCTAGTGCCAAGGATAATGTGTGTAGGGAACTCGAAGCTCTGGCCGGAGCTAGGGTCCCGTCGGGAATGCCGCTCTGAAAGATTTTCCTGCAGAAAACGATAGAAGATTGACTGGAGGGTAGAGTAGTAGAAATCTATGCTTCACTAACCGAGGATATTAGCATAATATTGAGTAATATTTGGATATTATTCATATTATTGATAAAATAGTTTGACATGGAAAAACTTTCTGATAATGTTTCCCCAGATCTCAAAATGGAGAAATTATGAGAAAAAACAATCTGTCCAGAGCGTCGAGAGTTTGGATGACCCTGTGCGCGTCTGTCATGTTTCCTGAATTGGCTGGGGCAATGAGCAACCCGGTGTTATTTTTCCCTCCGAGGAATGACGTCAATCAGGAAATAGAAGAGAGTATACGGGCCAGGGCCCGTGAACAGAACAATAGCACTTCTATGGTCCTATGGAGAGAACTTATTCTATTTGGAACGCCGGCCAATTTGGATGATAACCCATCCGTAGTGCCCACACCGGCAACTGTTGAAAGATCGCTCAGAGGCAATTTACATGTTACACGGGGGGAGGAAAACCTGCAGGACGGGGGAACGAGTCTAAATGCTGTGCCAGATGAGACAGTCTCGACAACCATTACCAATCCAATAGTTATTCCGGCAGTATCTATAGACATACCGGGTAGCGGTGATAGTGAGAAGGGCACGCCGACGGCCGGTTCTAAATCAAAGACGCCACCGGATAGGCCGAAGACACCATCCGCTGTTATTTTGTCTGAAAGAAGCAAGTCGGAGCCAGGAAATGAGCCACAGAAGGATGACAAGGATGACAAGGATGACAAGGATGACAAGAGTGAGAATAGCGAAAATGAAGACGAGGATGAGGAGACTTTGGGGACAGGAAACGAGAGCCCTGGAAGAAATGCCAGTCCAACGAGTACTGGCTGTGTTGGGTCTTGTCTAAGACTAATTTCGGTCTTCTTTCAACATCTTCTCCAGGGTATGGTAGCCAATGGAGGTGCTGCTGCTGGGAGAGATGAGGGGAATAACGGCGGCAGACAAAATAGACAAAATAGACAGAGTACAGAAAATACACAGAATACGTCAGACACGAGAAATAGTAACAGCGGACGAAATGCGGACGATGAGGGGGGCACGGGGAGCACACAGAACAATGGGAATGGCGGCGACAGAAGACAGAGCACACAAAATACGCAGGATTCGAGGAATAACACCAGGCAAAATAGGAACAACAGAAGTAATACGAGTGGCGTGGGAAATACTCAGAATTCGAGAAATAATAGCAGAAATAATAGCAGTAGACAGAACAGACAACAGAGAACACAGGAAATGGGAAGTAACAGTGGTAGGGGAGGACGTGGCACAAGGAACATAGGAAATGGTAACACTGGTAACAGTGGTAGTCGCCAGAGGAGTGATCGATCCAGAAGTAGTGTGAGAGTGGAAAGTGGTCGGAGATCCCGCCCACGGAGCGTGAGTCCTGGCATACGGTTGGATTTCAGCGGACGGAGTCTGAGCCAGGAAGGTCTCAGAACCCAGAGCAGGAGTCCCGGTGGAAGCTTTGGGAGAAGGAGTAGAAGCACCAATGATTGGGTTTCTAGAGATGGTAACTATAGAGATAGTTATGCTGGTGGGGAAACTTCCCACGACCCCAATACTGAGGGACAGGGCTATAGAAACAGACTCAGAAAGAAATAGAGGCGACAGGAGGAGGAGTCTTTGCCTTGGCTCCTAGGTCCGATCCCGGAGGGAGAGCAGAGGAGTTGGGGTTATTTTTCAATTTCCCATCTCCTCTGCACTGCTCCCGATTGTCTTGGTTCTAGAGTTGTTCTCTGCTGGTTTTCTAGATGCTAGGGACTTTTGATTGTCCCTTGTAATTTACAGTTAGGGTGGTTGCAGTGTCTGACGACAGTGTAAGCTGTGGATTAATATCTAATGTTCCATCCACAGTCACCCCCATTTTTACCCTCCCAGAGAGAACCGATATGGTTGATTCTTTCTCTTCCACTTCCACTGGCTCTTCAGGTGGCTCTTCAGGTGGCTCCACGCTGGTGCCAGCCTGCTGTGGCACAATTACATCACTGGAAAGTACACTAGTATCACAGGGTAGCAGTATAATCGCGCTTTCTAGTTTTTTCATCCTCTCTTTATTTCTACGCTCTGCCTCCTCTCTTATTTTTCCCATCTCTACTTTTTCCTGTTCCAAATATATCAATCTTTGCTCGTTCTGCTCTTTCCTCCGCTCTAGATCTTTGGCAATCCGCTCTGTACTTTTCTCACAGAGTTTCTTGTACTCTGCTCTGCTAAGATCGTCTGATCTGGAAAGATTGTCGAGTGTTCTAAGTATATCATCAATGGAGAGTGCTTTTTCCCGATGTGGATCCAATAGACTCACTATGACAAATCTAAGCAGTCGCCCTGTGGGGGGAACCGCACTGTCTAGTTCATCGGAGATAAATTTTGTCCACACTTCAGGGTTGTTGATGATGCACTCGTCCAAAGTTCTTGAGTTTTCCTCTTCCGAGGTATCTGGTCCGGATTGTTTTTCCGCAAATATAGAATATGGGTTTTTGTGCAAAATCTTTTCACAGAGTGTTATTCCCAGGGACCAGCA
>JAITBB010000001.1 GCA_031283795.1 Rickettsiales bacterium | reverse complement strand
CGATCGTAAATAATGTCGCCGATCACAATAATGGTTACAATTTTTCTGGCTGTATCCTTTCCTACGCTGCTAGATTTTCCCATGTCAATATAGAAAAAATCCTCATCCGGTTCCAGTGGATTCCCGGAAGTGGCGCTGTTTCTCAGACCTAGATCGCATTTACTCAGACAAATTAGATTTAGACGGCCATAGGAGGCTATGACTCTCTGTAGAACGGAAACGGCCTGATCGGCATCCACTGGAAAATAGACCTTTGCTGTACTGTTATCGGTCTTTGATAGGAAAGTATTGATAATATCTGGATTCTGGTGTGTATAGACATTGCGCCAGCCCAGACTGGTTATTATTATGTTTAGAGACCCTATTTTTCTACTTTTTCTGGTTTCTCTGTAGAACTTGTATATCTGTGACACACTGCTAGATATCAGAGGAGCAAAGGCCTCATAAGTTACGAAGATGCCGTTTCCTCCTGACGAAACATAGCCATTCAGCATATTGAGACAGACATTTTCGTTGAGAATTTCGATGATGTTTCCATTTCTGTTCCGACCTCGGTAGTTCAAGTTGTTGACACAACTGCGCAGTTTGTTCGACACAATTTCATCGGGACTAAATATTAGGTAGTTGCTGTCGACGGTGCCTATGTAGCGCAGTAAATAGTCAGAAACCGCCTCCATTGGAGAATATCTTTCAACTCTGGGGACCTCAAAGTGCTCCAGTGCTGCCATGTCATCTATGGAATCACTTCTGTGGCCAACATCTCCATAGAGTTTCCCGATGATGTTGGCATTGGTTCCTGCCAATTCTAAACTATCTGGAGAAAAATTGTAGGATTTTAGCCATTTTTCGATTATATCGACATAGCCCTCAACCTTTTTAGGAGTAGACAGTACTGATACCTTATGGGAATTGTGGCTATTAGTGAATTGGATCCCACAAATTTTATCTGGTGCTGTCCAGCCCTTTGGACTATCCACTATCACCAGTGGGATTCTAGCGACTTTACCATGTGTCCATTCCTCATGGATGGATTTTATCTCCCTAAAAACATCCAGGAAATCTCGACTATCTGTACCACAGTAAAAATATTGGTAGCCTAGACTTTCAAAAAAATCCCTCAGATTTCCCTTCATCGTTGATAGAAGACTAGAGGAACACATCTTGAAATTGTTTAGATTTACTATGAGAACAGGCATAGCATCTTCGGATGGGTTCAGGAAGTTGTTACAGAACAATGCCTGTTCATTGCACCCCGCCTCAAACTCTCCGTCGCCGAGGATACAGAATACTATTCTTCCTCGATTACTCAGACAGTAGCCAAAGGCAGTGGCTATGGAAATTCCCAATTCCCCCCCGCTGATAACAATCTTTGGCAGATTGCCGTTCAATTCGCTCCTAATTGTAGTGTCCCTATAGAAATCACAGCACAGATTTTTCAGACCTTCCTCCGTGGTCGGATATTTTTTACCGCCGGGGTCCAGTATCCTGTTTACGAATAGATTTGAAATTACACTGGGTGAGCAGTGCCCCGTTCCGAATACTATCTGGAATTTTATCAGATTATTGGAGACAAAATCAAAAATATGTGCTAATATGTAGTTTATACCGGGACAACAGCCCCAGTGCCCTACAACCAGATCTTTCACATCGTCACTCTCTAATTTTCTCCTCAGAAAAACATTATTCTTCAGAAAAAGTAGTGAAGCGGACACATAGTTAAGGGTCCTAAAATGAGAATCTATCAGCCTAATCCTTTCATCCACCTTCAACTCACAGAGAAAGGCCTGGTTGGTATTCTTGGACCATATAGAATTTCGTCGGCAAATTTCAGGTACCAGAGAGCCCTATAGTTCTCATAGGGTTGAGGTCTAGCCTCTGTATCCAGATATATGTTCTCCAAAATCTTTCTGGCTTCCAGATAATATTCTATGCTATGCGCTCCTTCCGTCCTGAGATTTTCCTGCCTCTCATGCAGCTGGTACACATTTATCACGGGAAATCTCGTGAGATACTCCTTGAATTCTCTGGAATATTTTTCAACGGAGTCCAGTCCATCGAGTCCAATTATGTATGAATAGGAATTATTGAAGCCGAGATCTCTGGCCCAGGAGAGTATAACCTTTATATCCTCCAGAGAGTCGGCGCTCTTTGTACTTCTCAGTAATTCCTTTCTTCTCTCAAAGCATTCCAGAGTGAAATAGTAGGAGAACGGTTTAATTTCAGCTAATTTTTCAAGACTTTCCAGTTTCTTGAGCTGAGAACCAAAATACATTATCTCATTTCTATAGCCGAATTCAGAGAGGACCTTCCGGACTCTGAATATGTAGTCAACGATTTCTCTCTCGTCTCTAAAACAACCACTGACTATGGCAACCTGTTCCATCTCTGACAGGTTGGCTACGCCCAGTCTGGTGATGTAGTTAGATATGAACATTCGGATATCATCCTCATCCCATAATTTTTCTTCTTCGTGAGAAATCTGTCCTGCTGTGTGGCAAAATTTGCAGCCGGCGCACCTGGACTTGAGCACCGGATTCATGTTTATCACCTTTCCCTCTTTTCTTGGATAGGAACTCTCGCAGAAATCTGGTTGTGGTTCGGATATTTTAGCCATTTCCATTTTCCCGAACATGAGATAGCCATCATCCGAGAAGTAAAAACCACTATCTTTCCTCAGAGCGGTTGCACAGTAGAAATTATCTATTCCAAGACTACGAGCATTCCTGAACAGATCGCCGTCAACGATTCCAAGGCCAAACCTGCACCTATTACTCTCAAAATTGGCATTAACTCCAGTTAGATTTAACCAGATGAAGAATACATCCTCCTCCGGGACACTATACATCTCAGAGAACCTAGCTATGTCCTCATATCTAAAATTTTCCATAACCTCCCCTCATTGGCTCAGGCCAGCCCCCGCACTGCCAAACTCTCTCTGGACCTGCACAGTGGGACTTCTCCCACATCCGTTGGACACTCTGGGGATCACCTGTACCTTCTCCTTTTAGGGTATACTATTAAAACTACAAACACAAGCCCTAGACAGGACCTATGGTTTTTATTATACTTTCCTGGATACTCGGCCAACATATATCAACAAACTAAATCGTCTAGATGGGATCTCTCTCTAGGGCTTTTTCTCCACACTGTTCAGCCTGTTGATCTGGCACTTGGATTTGTGTCACATAGGATTCATGTGTTCGGCAAATTTACTATTAGAAAAGCCATGGAGTCCTGGGGTCACAGAGAATATCACGCCGGCGAAAATTTTATCTGATGATGGTGAAACTAGGGTTAACAGGTGCTTTCACCCCTCCAGAGGGTTGGCTAGTGGAGTTTTAGATGGGCCTATTTCCAAATTCCCCGGGGGAATTGGTGCAATTAGCCAATTATTCCTGATCTGTGACCAGGATGATTTATTCTACCAGTGCCGTCGGCTCAACTAGATTAGACGGCAAACCGTCATGGCAAATAATCCTCTGATGGTTTCTCTGAGGGTCCCTTGAAATATTTTTTCTGTTCCCTAGCCTAGGAACATCCCTCTCGGGGGATGCGACCTTTATTAATTTTAAATTAGGAAAATGTGTGAAAAACTGTAAACATTTAAATCTGACGATGCTGATTTTGATTTTGTCCTTTGTCGTGACCGGCAGGTACCAGACTGGTAGTTGTGTAGGGCAGGTCCAAAAAATAACTCTGGAGGATCTGGAGAAAGCAAAGAAAACGGGGGAACTTCTAGGAAGAGAAATCGAAATCAAAGATGAGCCCTCAGTGAGTATACTAGAGGAAGGCTCGGAATGGTCGTACGAAGAATATGATGGTTGCTATAGAGGCGCCGTGGTAACGGCCCGTTTTAGGTTCAGAGATGAGGACGGATCGTTCTTTATGGTGTTCGTTCATGGACTGGGAATATTTTCTTCTAGAGATGGGACCATTTTCAGAGGCCGCTGGAAAAATTGTAAGCTCGTTGAGAGCCTTAGCCAGGAGGAGTTTGAGAAGGAATTTAAGGGGGAATTCTTGAAAAATTTGGAATAGGGGTAGATAGTTCGGACCTAGCCTATAGGGAATTATTTGTCTTGGACTTTAGACTACCTAGGAATCGATTGTAGTATTGAATCTTCCAACCAATCGGCGTGCACCAGGTCTAGGGAAATTGGAGAGACTAGGAGGGCCTGTTGATTTTACCATAGGAATCTACCATGAGTTGAAGAATAAAGATATTAATCATTATTCTTATGTATTCGAAGAACAGAATGTTTTGGTTGATGTACAAGAATATTTAGACCAGCAAAATATTTGTTTTTACTACCCTACGGTTTACAGCTGGAGAGAATTGTATTATCAATATTATTACAACCTCTCGATGTAAATCTTACATATATTACGTCTATCCGCGTTATAAATGTTGTTAATATGTAAAGTTTTGTACTTCCCGAAACCAAGCAGCCAACCAGAGTATCCACTACGGTTAACATTTTTATAAAGACAGCGCCGCGTCATCCGTGTTGTCTTTATAGCATTTCCCATTGCCTATGGATGGAAATATTCTGGAATTTCTACATAACAGCAACGTGAACCGCGAGCAATCCCTATGGAAAGCCGTCGTTCTTCAGGCTTTTATCGATCTAAAGAACAACTCGAGAAAGAAAATAGCTAACACTCACAGGGTGAAGGCTATACTGTGGTTTAATCTAAACAACAGAGATTTTCTAACGGTATGCAATTTTGCCAATCTGGACCCGGACTATGTCTGGTCTAGAGCAAATTCCATGAAGGAAACTAGCTTTCTGATAAGACAGGGGTATCAGAACCAGCGTCTCTGGGGTACACGGAGCCAATCGCGCCAAATTATTCTACAGAATTAGAGAAGCGCATAGTCATTGGAAGATATCTGGCCAGTTTCTCGGGGCCTGTCTGTAAGATTATTTAGACTAGTTGTTCCTCGTCGTCTACAACTCCCCCGGGGCAGCCGGCGAGAGACCCTCTGGCTAGGTAGGGATTTTCGAGGAATTTGATCCGGGGTCATCGGGGATTTCTCTGGACAATAACAACAAAGTCCAGAAGACCAATGCTAGAGTCAAGTTTCACGCTGAGTTTTTTACCAGTTCTCACAATCTTGCCAACTATGATTCCATCCTGGAGAATGTCTCCGTCATTCGAGGTATAAACATTTTCATCCAGTAGAGCATCGCTCCCATTGTTGAAAAAGTATCCTATGTCCAGCAGGTTTGTGCCGTTACCACTCAGGATCACTTTGAGTCCGCTGGTCTCCAGATTTGCCGGTATTTTCGACCTATAGTCAGATACCAGCATAATCTCCGCTGCTTCCCCATGTATATTCACTACACGACCGACAAGACTACCCTGTCTATCCAGAACAAGGTCGTGCTCCGCTATGTTATTCGCCTCTTCGCCACTCAGAAGAATTCGAGCGCAATGTGTTACTCCACGAGTACTTACCAAATCAATCTTTTTTACCATATATCTATCTATTCTGTTCCGGGAAACAAAATTCAGTACCTCTCGAAGACTGTTATTTTCGTTCCTTATTCTGTCAAACTCGAATAGCTTCAGTCTAAGGTTAGAATTTTCTCTGGCGAGTTCGGCATTTCTTCTATCCAGATACCATAAGGAGACAAATTTTTCCCCACCCTCCGCCAGAATTGCAGAGACACCTCGGGTCAGATATACGAATGGCCTCAGATGTTTGGACACCAGAGTCCTTATCCCATTTTCCATATCCCTGTTGGTTCTACAGTATACCAGCAGAGAAATACTCAAAATGAACAGAAAACTGAAGGACAACCTACTTACCGCCATCTGTATGCGATAGCCCACAGACCAGTAGAAGCCAATTGGTCCGGTTTTTTTTCTATAGACTGGTGGTTTCACCATTTTAACTCTGCTTAAACAGCACTCCCTTTAAATTTTTAAAATCGTTTATGACCTTTCCTATCCCATTTATGACACATAGGAGTGGATTCTCAACCACCACTGTCGTCAGGTTTGTGGCTTCACTCACCGCCATATCGAGATTCTTAATCAACGAACCGCCGCCACTCAGTGTTATACCCCTCTCCACTATGTCAGCCGACAGCTCTGGAGGGGCGGATTCCAGGGCTGTTCTGATGGCATCGATTATCTGGTTAATTGGCTCTGCCAATCCCTCGGCTGTCTGTTTCTCATAGAGAGTGATCTCTCTGGGAACTCCATTACTAAGATCTCTTCCGCGAACCTTCATAGCTTCGCCGTCAGAACCATCAACCGGAGGGCGCGCAGCGCCTATGGTCATCTTTATTTTTTCTGCCGTCGTCTCGCCTATGAGCAAATTATGCTGCTTTCTAACATAATTTATTATGGACTCATCCATTCTATCACCGCCAATTCTTAGTGACCGTCCGTAGACTATGCCGCCCAGGGATAATATCCCTATCTCCGCGGTACCCCCACCTATGTCGACTATTATCGATCCAATCGGATCTAAAACCGGTAAGTTGGCTCCTATGGCTGCAGCCATAGGTTCCTCTATCAGATAGACTTCTCTGGCTCCGGAACTCTCTGCAGCCTCCTGAATGGCCTTTCTCTCCACAGGTGTGGAACCCGATGGCACACATATTATAATCATAGGACCAAACCAAGACCTATTTCTATTAATATTTTGGATGAAATACTTGATCATTTCCCCAGCCACCTCAAAATCGGCTATGACCCCATCCTTCATTGGTCTTATGGTCTCTATGAGGGCTGGAGTTTTTCCTAGCATCATTTTGGCTTCCTTACCGAAGGCGTAGGGAACCTTTTTGCCATTGTTGTTTATCAGAGCCACGACAGAGGGCTCATTTAGAACGACTCCACTTCCCTTCAGGTAAACCAAAATGTTGGCTGTGCCCAGATCTATGGCTATATCTTTTGCTGTGAACGAAAACACCGAAGCTCTCCCACCGTTGGTAATATATACCTGTTGGATATAGTAAAAATTATATTTTGCAATACTGTATGCGTTTTAGAGGTTTTTTATGCTCTCCACATATTAAATGGACAATGCTAGATCTACAGACGAACCACTATTTTTTCGAGTAGAATTGCTTGTCACAGAAGCTTTTGTAGACTCCATCCATGGCTATGAGCCCATCATGATTGCCCTCCTCCACAAGTTTCCCCTTTTCGAGGACAAATATGTGGTCGCAGTTCATAATGGTTGCCAATCTATGTGCTATTATTACGGTTGTCTTCCCACTCATTAGAATCTTCAGAGATTTCTGAATAAGATTCTCGGAAATAGGGTCCAGAGCACTGGTTGCCTCGTCCAATAGAAGAATGGGTGTATTTTTTAGCAGAGCCCTCGCTATGGATATTCTCTGCTTCTGTCCCCCCGAGAGCAGTGTTCCATCATGGCCCACAACGGTGTTGTAACCGTTTGGCATACTCCCTGCGAACTCATCAACGTTAGCCATTCTGGCAACGTTCACAACTTCCTCCAGAGTGGCATCTTTCTTTGTATATCTTATGTTCTCCAAAATACTGATGTCGAACAGCCTTACGTCCTGGCTCACCATGGATATGCTATTCCTCAGATTCCTAAAACCCAGGTCCATTATGTTAACGCCATCTATATCTATGCTCCCACTGGTCACGTCATAGAATCTCAGCAGTAGATTGAATATTGTGCTTTTTCCACTGCCCGAGGGCCCCACCAGAGCATAGGACTTCCCGGCGCTCATAGCTATATCCAGGTTATCAATGGCATAGTCCTCGGGTATTTCGTCATCGCTGCAGTCCGGGGCGCTGTAGATTCCATGAACAAGGGAACTATTCGGATATCGGAATCTCACAGCATTAAATTTTATGTCTCCTCTTATGTTTTCGAGTAAAATGGGACTGGGTGATTCTACCACCATATTACTCTGGTCTAGAATTGTAAAGTATCTCTTTGCGCTGGCTAGAGCATTTTGGAATTCCAGGTTTAGGTTAGTCAGTGATTTTGCCGGCTTATAGGCCGAAAACATGGCGGTCACAAATGTAAAGAAATCACCGGCAGATATTTTACCATCAATTATAGAAGTTCCACTATAGAGGATAACAAGCGCAAAGGCTATCACGCTTATCATCTCCATCGTGGGCGAGACCATAAGAGATTTCTTTGCCAGTGAAATCGCGGTTCTGCGATACTTTTCAAGGATAGAGCCCGTTCTGGCAATTTCGTCCTCCTCTCTGCTGTTTGATTTTATAACTCTTATATTATTGAAGGATTCGGCCATGGACGAAACGACATTGGAAAATCTTTCTCTACCAGCGTCTGCGAGTTCCTTAGTCTTCTTCCCCACTCCGATCAATGGGAAAATTATAAGGGGAAAGGCTACCAGAGAAACCAGTGACAATATTGGATTCTGGTACGTCATCACCGCAATAAGGGCAACTATGGTGAAAAACTGCAGGAGGAGGCTGCCCAGCACTATGTCTATGATTCTGTTAACGCCATGGGCATCAACCAGGTAATCCCCTATTCTGCTAGGGGATTGTTTCTGGTAAAAATCTATATCTCTATGGAGAAGTTTTGAGAACATATCCATCTGAAGGTTCGTTAGAATTCTACTGGATGTATCACTCACTATAAGATTTTCAAAGTAGGAGCTTAGACAACAGACTATGGCAACCAGTATCAATTTCACCGGTATCATATAGAGGGCTGTCAGGTCCTTCCTAACGAAAATCCTGTCCACTGCCGGCTTTATCAGATAGGCCCTGTAGGCAACACCAGCGGCAGCCAGAAGCATTAGGATCGCAGCAACAATCAGCCTCGGCAGGTAGGGATAAACATATTCTCTAACGATTCTCGCTACGACACCTGCACCAGATCTACCCTGGGAGGGGTTCTCCCTCATCGCCACACCGTTTCCCCTCTGGGGGAAGATTGGGTTGATAATTCCAATGGAAATACTTCCTGAGATCTATTCAACTAACTTTATCCCCAGATTTTCGGTATTAGTCACGCTGTAGTTCTTCAGAAAGTCCCTAATGGCTGCATTTCTCACAGAGGCCTTTGCATTTTCGAATTCGGGAATAACCGCATCTCTTTCCCCCGTTTTCAGCATGACATACCAGCCGGTTTCTGTTTTAAACGGCTTAGATAGCTTGTTGATGGGCAATTTCTTGATTACACTGCTAAATTCATTGGTTAGAGAATTCTCTAGAACCCAGCCGATCCGACCACCACTACTTTTACTGCCCGGATCCTGGGAATAGCTTGCTGCCACATCGGCAAACGTGTGCTCTTCGAGCTCCTTCATGACAATATTCATGTCTCTCTCCTCTTTGACAAAAATATAGCTAACATCAAACTCCTTCTTCCCCTTTATGGAATCCATAAGTTCTGCA
>JAITBB010000098.1 GCA_031283795.1 Rickettsiales bacterium | reverse complement strand
TATGAACTCTATACTATTGAAACTTGGAAACTTTTCACACATGCCTGTTATTTGTTTTTTGGCCACTCTATCATGTCCACATCCAGGACATATGGGTCAATCTTGTGCTAAATATTTCGTCTATATTTCCAGATTGGCTGGTATCGGTGAAGCATTGTTATTGGTAAATATCAACTGACCTATGTGCCAACCGGATTGCCCTAGGTGTGAGAGTATTCCATTTGTGTGCGTAGTACTGCCACTTTTCGAACTGTGCAGATTTTTGCCCATAATAACCAATAGTCTTTTCTGATCCCGTGTGGACAACCCTAACCTATAGTCTGGAAAGACCTCCCTTTTTATCATGACCCCGAACATATATGTTTTTTCATCATCCATTGTCCGTTTTCTACATAAAATTGGAATCCAGAATAGGTAAAATACGTTTATCCCGCCACCGAACTCTTTATTCCCAAACATCTTTGAATCAGCTATGATAGACAGGCCTCGTGGGTGTCTGCGTACCCAAAGACGTAACGGTCTCAGCGCGATCAGCATGCAGAACATATGAACTAGTGGTTTGTACATCTACAGAATTTCCTTCCCCTCCCGTTCAATATCCTTTTCCATCATCATTTTTACCAGCTCGGCGAATTTCACCTTTGGCACCCAGTTCAGTTTTTCACGTGCCCTGGTTGAATCTCCGAGCAGTTGGTGAACCTCGGCGGGACGATAAAATTTCGGATTTACTCTCACAAGGACCCTGCCGGTTATTCTGTCTGTTGCGACTTCGTTTTCAGCCGAGCCGGAAAATTCTATTTCTAGTCCACAGTAGCTTGCCGCTTCGATAACAAACTCGCGGACCGTGTGTGTTTCGCCGGTGGAGATGACATAGGTGTCGCCCTCTTCCTGCTGTAGCATTTTCCACATCAACTCAACGTAGTCGCCGGCAAAGCCCCAATCGCGTTTCGCATCCAGATTACCAAGTTCAAGGGGAGTGACGCCATTGGCACCATTTTTGGCTAACTTTGCAAAGTATGTGGTAATTTTACGTGTCACAAATTCCTTTCCGCGAAATGGGCTCTCATGATTAAACAGAATACCGGAGCAGGTGTAGAGGTTAAATGCTTCTCGGTAGTTCACCGTTAGCCAGTGGGCCAGTAATTTTGCACAGCCATAGGGCGAGCGTGGATAAAATGGAGTGGATTCACGCTGCGGAGTCTCCTGTGCCAATCCGAACATCTCGGAAGTTGAAGCCTGGTATAATCGTGTCTTTGGGCTGAATTGGCGTAGTGCCTCCAGAATATACAGTACACCAATTCCATCCGCCTGTGTTGTATAAATTGGCTCTTCAAACGATAGAGCAACAAAGCTCTGTGCTGCCAGATTGTAAAATTCGTCTGGCTGGTACTTTATAACTATGCGGCATATGTTTGTGAATTCCAATAGGTCAAACTCGATCATTTCAATTTGATCAATGATCCCGTGTTCACAGAGTTTCACAAATGTGTCTGTGGCGCCGCGGCGATATGCGCCGATAACTCTGTATCCCTTTGATAGCAACAACTTTGCCAGGTATCCGCCGTCCTGTCCTGTAACTCCAGTAACTATTGCTGTTTTGACCAACTTCTCTCCTATCATTATGTATTCCTGCGCCTAAACTTTCTAGGGTGTCACAGGGGTGCCCTACAAAACTCTCGTAGAATATGAAGAAACTTTGGGAAATGCAATATGCATTTGTACGTATGTCCCGCTGTAGCGTACAATCAGGTTTTTCCGTAAAGCAATTGTTCTGCAACCGGTGCCGACGCAAATATCTACGCCACAAACCTGGTAAAATTCTCTGGGTAGTCCATGGATAGCTCTTTGAAATGGAAAGGTAATTCACTCTGCCACTAGGACTAGTCATTATTTTTTCACAGTCGAGAAATATAAGGCCAATCCGCGAAGATGGAATCAAACAAATTCCGCTATTTTCTCGATAATTTCGGATTTCCCAGACCCATGACCTTCATAAGATCTATCACCTCTATCAAGTCCAATCATCTCTCCTTTGTTTCTGTTTTGTCAATGAAACAGTGCGAAATTCCGGCCTACTTCGCCAACTATCTTTGACTCTCTCCTTCCTTTTTTCTGAGAGTGATCAAACTCTTCACTAGGATGTGTTAAAAGATGATTGGATAGGTACCTCTCCAGAAGATTATTAGATTACCCAATATATTCGCCGGAATGTCGGGAGTGGCAACTTCAATTTTTATATATGCAAAGAGTCTCAACTACGACATTTCCCAGAATAGAACAGAGTAGTCATGGTAAAATATGCAAAACTAGCGGATTACAAAACGGGAATTTTAATATTTCTAGGGAAGCAATTCTGAAGGAAATCTTTTGAATTGGGAGGCTACCACTCTGGAGCCAAAAGAATAGGGGGACAGAAGAGGGAGAAAAACTACTAGGAAAACTATAGTGTCTGGAGTTCTGAGGAGAGACGAAGAGTATATCTAAAGGCACCTAGTCCCGGGGATTGCAAAAAGATTGTAGTTGAGTTTAATTTATGTTCACGGTAGATATTCTTAAATTTCAATTTATGTCTGACGTCAGCCATGGGTTTGTCCGATTCTCGAAGTAATTTATTTGGTAGGCTCAAGCACTGGAAAATTAGGGTTCCGCGATGGGCATATGTGCAACTGTTTACTCTGACAAACCTTCTTCTCTACAGTAGGCCATTCTTTGCCTATCTACTACAGAAGAGACAGCTCATTGTACCCTGGGCATTTTACCCTACAGTCGTTCTATTCTACCTCTTTTTTGCAGCATTGTTAAACATAGCTTTTTTGATAATTCTCCGAGGTTCCAGACCAAAAGTGGCGAGCATTGTGATATTACTGGTCAATTCGGTCTGTCTGCATTTTATGAATCTCTATAGAATACAGATTGATGTGTACATGATAATGAACGTGTTTGGGACTAATGGAAAAGAGGCTGCTGATCTGATTACTCTTAGACTGTTTCTGAACATATTTCTACTAGGAATTTTGCCATCGATATTTTTAATCAAAAAAGTTGATATAGATGGTGAGAATTTTGCAGCTAACATCAAATTAGGACTCGCGTCTCTGGCCCTGGCGGCTCTACTGCTAATTCCAAGTCTACTTCTCAAGGGGTCCTATAGATTTATAAAGAGAGAAAACCGCTATACACTGAACTATCTGATTCCAGCCAATTATATATGTGGTACCATTGGATTTTTTGCTAACGGGATTAAAAAATCTATATTCGAGAGGAATATCATTAGCATAGGCGATGACGCGAGAATTGAGTATGGAACCACAACTAACGGCAAGAAAAATATTGTGGTGGTTATTGTTGGGGAATCTGCCCGGTCAGATAACTTTTCTCTAAACGGGTACAGTAGAAAAACAAACGAGCCACTGGAGAGATTTAAAATCATCAGCTACAGAAATGCCTACTCCTGTGGAACATGTACTAAGCACAGTGTTGCCTGTATGTTTTCCCACAGAGGCAGGTTGGAGTTTGATCCACTGGATGCTAAGAGGTATGAGAGTATTCTGGATATCTTTAGCAGGCTCAAATTTGATGTTATGTGGCTGAGTAATAATGGTAACTGTAAAGGAGTCTGTGACAGAGTTAGGTATATGTCAACCAGAAATCTAGATAGAAACGATTTTGATAGATCTTTGACATTGGCCTTTAAAAGGATTCTAGGACGTTTAGAAAAACAAAATAATATCGTGGTGCTTAATCAGCGCGGTAGTCATGATCCATATAGAAGCAGGTATCCGGCAGAAATGGAAAAATTCAAGCCGGTCTGCAATGGGAGCCTGGATCAGTGCCCCTATGAAGAGGTACTTAACGCCTACGATAACAGCATATACTACACTAGCCAGAACATCGGTGATCTGCTGGATCTGCTGATTGATAGAGAGGACGAGTATAATAGTGTACTAATTTACATGTCTGACCATGGAGAAGGTCTAGGTGAGGATGGTATCTTGGCACACAGCATGCCCTACGACAAAGCCAATGACTACGTGAAGAAAATACCTATGCTACTCTGGTTTTCCGATGGTTTCCTCGAAGAATTCCACATCGACTATAGATGTCTGGAAAGGATGGTGGATGACCGATTGTCCCACGACAATCTATTCCACTCGCTACTGGGATTGTTTGGTGTGAAGAGTAGGTACTACATAGGTGATCTGGATATTTTTAAAAACTGTAGAGTTGCCAAATGATATCGCTGGGCAAGTCTAGTGTACCAGTGATGGCACGGATAGGGACATTACTCTACTTGCTTCTTCTTGGCCGACTTTTTTTTGGCTCGCCTACCCATGGTTCCCTGAAAGATCATGATACGAAGATGAAGGTCTATGGAAGTTTTGAGTGTGGCTATACAGACAATAGAGCTCTCTATGCGACCTTTGGCTATGAGAGGCAGCTCTGGACCTGTAACCAGGCTATTTTTGGTGTTGATGGTAGGCGAGGCTGGTCCCCCGATGATCACTATGGCTATCTGACTTTCAAATTCGAGTTTGCCCCAATCTATAGCTCAATAAAGACCATCAATAAAAGGGAGAATGGCAAAGTAGAGCTGGGGAAGGCAGATATTGAGAAATACCGGAAAAATGGCATAGTCGTCCCAAACGACGAAATTAATAGACTAACCTACGAGCTCATTAGAAGCCCTCTGGATAGTAATAGAATACTGGAGATCGATGGCAGCTCGGAGTATGTGAACTGGTATAAAAATGGAGGAAGTAGGTTATACTATCTGGAGGATTATCCAGTCAGAGAGATGTACATAGGTTGGCTTTCAAAAGATGAAAGACACAGCGTTCTAGTTGGGAGGATGAAGAATCTATTGAGTTTCGACGAACAGGATATGATCTGGCGGGAGGATGCCTGGTTTGCTCCAATGTCCCATTGGATTTTAAAGGAAATATATTCTGGTATCAAATACTCATTTAAATCCAGTGGTGGCCTTATTTTTGGGGTTGCAGCTTTCTCTGGGGATGGTAATCCGACCAAAAATGGAATCTACTACATTGATAACTCTGGGAGCCCAAATAAAAAGACCAATAATACCCCAACCTTGGAATTCAACATAAAAGATACCCTGGTCTCTGGCCGACTGAACTGTAGTGTGTTTTTTGGGATGGAGCGAGGTACCATCGGTTCTGTCTGGGATGTGGCTATAGGAGAGGGCAAACACAATAAAAATATACTGGCCACCGGCGTTGATGCGAAATATTATCCGGATTATATTATGTTAAACAGTGTTAGAGTATATTTTCAGTACACCAAGTTCAAATCGGGGTTGAGAAGTAGATCTAACCAGAATACAGGTAATCCGGCCTTCAAAGACATAGTTCAGAATGGTTTTTTTGTGGGTGTGGATTTTACTCTAGGGCAATGGTTTGTCTTTAGAGAGACCAAACTGGGAGTCGCCTATGAGCTATTTGACAGGTACGACTATAGAGCTCACGTCTATTCCGTGGGCAAAGTTGGTGATAGTGAAGGGAAAGAAGGTAAGGAATGTCTGAGGAAGTATATAGACTCTAAACAGAGCAGTTTCATAGTCAACGCCAGTTTCCTCATTAGGGATAACATTTCTCTGAATCTTGGGATGAATCTAATCAAAGACCCACTCCACTGGATTTCCGATGTTCTCGAAACTCGCGGCAGCAACAGATACAAATTATCGATCGGCTTTCACTTCTGATGACCAGATAAACTCTCTACTGCAGCCCCAGAAGTCTTTTTTTCTCCTCATCACTGAGAAAGCTACTGCCATTCACAATGGTCCAGAAATTTTCTTTTCTGATGGACAGAGGAGATATCTCATTCTTATTGTAGCTGATCTCAAAATTTTCGCCAAACATAGGCATGAGCCAGTTAGTCAGATCGCTGAGAACATTGTCTATCATCGGTAATATGGTCTGTTCCCAGAGAAATAGACGAGCTTCAGCCATATTATTATAGGTGTTATCTCCCGGGATGCCGATCAGTTGTGAGGGAACTCCAAAGGATAGTGCTATGTCTCTCGCCGTACTATGCTTCATCTCCAGAAAATCCATCTCCTTTGGAGTCATGCTCATCTCTTTCCAGTCTAGTCCGCCTTCCAGAAGTAGAGGTTTCCCAGCATTCGTACTGCCGGAGAATTCATTATTTAGCTGTTCCCTGAGCCTTTCAAATTGGTCATCGGTTAGAAATCCACTATTTTCCGCATCATTTTTCACTATTAGAGCCCCGCAGGGTTTGGCTCCATTCTGCAGTATGGCTTGATTCCATTTTGATGCCTCGTTATGCTGGTCTATGGAATAGGCTGCTGGCTCTACCTGTGATAGACCGTACCAGTCGTTTGTGGGATGAAAATTTTTCATGTGGAGAATCTCTGATCTGCCAGTCACCTGATCAACCCTAAACAGAAACTCCTTCTCATTAACCCTATACCTATAGCCGGCGGGCAGTGAAGAATTACCGGCAAGAATCGTAACCCTGTCTGGCCTCAGAATAAATAACTCATGGGGCCCGTGGCTCTTCGAATTTTTCGTAAAGATAGCCTGGATATAGGCATTACCAGCGATCAGCCTATGCGCATATATAGTTTCAAAAAAGCTAGAGGACCCCATGGAGGGATTAGGCTTTTTCAGAAGACCAAGTACTCTGTGGTC
Organism: Rickettsiales bacterium; assembly: GCA_031283795.1. GTDB lineage: Bacteria > Pseudomonadota > Alphaproteobacteria > Rickettsiales > UBA1997 > CALXRO01. Next base: position 374 of record JAITBB010000098.1, on the reverse strand, counting down.
AGATACTATATCGCCGGCCCCATTCTTCAGGTAGAGTTTTACCGAGGAGGCACTTCTTGCTACAATGGATATACACCTATTAGCTATGACATTTTTCACATATGACTCCTCCGACATATGGACATAGTTCCTATCAGTCCAAATTGCCTTTCCTATATCCTGATAGTAGGCTCTTGTTAGCCTACCACTATTACCATTATTCTTCTGCTCCTTTTTCCCTGAAAAGAATCCAAACATAACACCATCCTAGTTAGTGCGACCTAGTGCCAACACTAGAATCAAAATATATGGTTGGGAGTATACTTTTTAGTCTAGTTTCTCTCCAGTGGTCAGAGCACAAAAAACGGGTCGTGTCACCCTAGCTGCAATGACAC
>JAITBB010000050.1 GCA_031283795.1 Rickettsiales bacterium | reverse complement strand
GAAGAGGTTGTCCAAGGGAACTCATATAACTCCGGATAGAATTGCCATTAGAGGAAGATTCGAGAATGGTGAAATGGTTGAATATAATGATCCAGAAATTATTTTGCTCAACAGAGACGGCTACTCCATCAAATTTAGCTATGCAGAAACTAATGGCTTTGATGGCGCTACTTTTGACAATATTCTGTTCCGTAGCAGTGTAATATACAATTCCAAAGATAGGTCTGTCACCTTTCCCAATGGGGATATCTTCAGAGGAGACTGGAATGGAAGTCCTATGGGGACCTATACATTTAGGAATGGCACTGAGGTTAGTGGTTTTCTGAGAGAGATTCTAGAGGAAAATATGGCGGAAGAAAACAGAAAGAAAGCAGAATCCGGAGTGGAGAGGGGAATGTTCCCAGAAAAGCTGTGGGATACGGGAAAAGATGTTCCAGGAATAGATGGAAATGGGGGCGAATCTTCTAAAGTGGGAGGGAAAGAGTCATGTGCAGCAGGTAGCAAAATGGTGATGGCGGCGGATGTATCCAAAAATTCTCCGGTAGAGACGCATAATCTTCTCCAGTCCCCACTAGATCCGGATCTAAGTCAGTTCTTTGGAACGAAAAATCAATTCTATAGTGGTCAGTCTATGGAGGACGAAGAGGAAGAACTGCTGCATGAGACTCGGGAATCCATCAGGACAAATTTCTTCCAAGTTCCTGAAGGTGATGATCCGGCTGACGACGCTATTTAACCTAGAGCCGGCTCCATTTTCTGCCTTCTATCAACGGAGATATAAAATAATGGCCACTGTGGCCATTATTTTATATGCCTGATGTTGGGTTCTATGCCATTTTTGCTGCCATAGACATCTAGAATCAGGCTGCGGGTTCGAGATAGAGAATAGAATGGTAGAACTGGAGGGATTCACTGTAGATGAAGAATTTGAAGCTCATACGGGGCCCAGAGGGCCGATGAGTTCTGGAGGCAACGGTCGAGAGGAGGATGGTATGGAGAGAGGGCTGTATAGGGCTCACTCTGCTGTGTTTCTGTGCGTTCGCTTGGCTATCTGAATTCTCTTACACCACTAACTGGCCTGGAGTGCGGAGACTGTCAACGGGTGACTTCGCTTTTTTCGACTGGGGTTTTTTCCGAGGAATTATCCAGCAAAAACTTCAGTATGTCTATGGCCACTGGGGCCGCGCTGAGGCTTCCACTGTTACCGTGTTCCACAACAACTGCTACTCCGTACTTTGGTTTATCAAAGGGAGCAAAGCCTATAAATATGCCATGATCTCTGTACTTCTCCTCTAGCTTTTCGCCGTCTCCCAGGAGCTTCTCCATTTTTTCCTTCATTTCGAGAGACACAACCTGTGCTGTGCCGGTTTTCCCTGATATCTGGTAGTGTTTTTTCGTTCTCAGCCATGAGGCCGTGCCATGTCTTCCGTTGACTACATTGAACATACCCGTTTTTGTGATGGCTATGCTCTTTTCTCTGAACATTGATTTTTTGAGAAATAAGTTCCTGTTCTGCTCTCTGGTTGGGCTATTAAAAATCAGAAATGGTCTTATGGGATAGCCTCCGTTGGCGATTCTTGAAGCCATGACGGCCAACTGCAGGGGATTGGCCAGCACATAGCCCTGTCCTATGGAGAGATTTATCGTATCGCCCTTAGTCCAGCTTTCGTTATAGTATTCTCTTTTCCAGCTCGGACCCGGGAGAAGACCGCTGTTGTAGCCAGGCAAGTCTATTTCGAACTTTTCCCCTATGCCAAGCTGTCTAGCAACATTGTGTAGACTGTCTATGCCAGCAAAGACACCGAGATTGGCAAAAAATATATTGCAGGAGCTCTCCAGGGCTTCTATGATGCCAATGTGACCGTGACCACCCTTTTTTTTCCAGCATCTGAAATCTAGTTTTTTGGTTATCTTGAGTACTCCGGTACACTCTACTTTTTTGTTCTCGTTCCAGTCGTTCTCCATGGCGGCTATAGAAACTATTGGTTTGAACGTTGAACCCATGGCGTAGAGAGCGTTGATAGTTTTGTTATGCATAGGCTTCCTCTCATCACTCAGCAGTCCGGCCCAGTAGTCATTGGATATGCCATCGGTGAATTCATTGGTTTCGAAGGATGGTGTGGACACCATGGCCAATATCTCTCCGGTTTCAACGTCAAGCACAACCACGGCTGATCTTAGATTTCTAACTCTGTTATAGGTGAATCTCTGGAGATTTAGATCTATCGTCAGTTTTATATCCTCTCCTCTCTCTGGTTCTCTTCGATCTATTTCCTCTATGGGGATATTATGGACATTCACTTCCACTTTTTTGTAGCCGGATTTTCCTGTTATTTTGGAATTAAGTGAACCTTCTAGACCGTCCTTACCTATTTTAAAATTTGGATGTAGCAGTATGCCCTTTCTGGTTTTTCTGGATAGTCTCTTTATATCCTTGTCATCCGGTACAGCCACATATCCTAGGACATGGGCAAATTCCTCGCCATAGAGATATTCTCTCACATATCCCTCCTCGATCGAAAAATCACCTATTCTATGGCCATTGGCCGAGATTTTGACCAGCTCATTCCAGGTCAGATTGTTCATTATGGAGATAGCCTGCTTGTCTCTGCCATTCTTGAGCCGTTTCATTATTCTGCGTCGCTTTTCGTCCGTCATAGAGAGAATGTCCATTATATGCCTTGCCGAGCTATACTTGTTCCGGTACAGGACCACTTCATAGCTGACTCTGTTATTGGTCAGTCTGTTGTCATTTCTATCGAATATGTCTCCCCTGAGGGGTGGAATAATGTCTATCCTTATTCTATTGTCCTCCGATCTGCTCCTTAGTTCGTTAAAGCTCAGGATTTGGAGGTAAAAGAGTCTCGATAGCAGAATAGAGACCATGGCAAGCAGAAAAGCTGAAAATACCAGAATCCTCTTTATAAAGACCGAACCCTTGACGTGCTCCTGGAGTAGGCTAGACATTCTTATATTTTTTCCAGAGCGGATATGTCAAAACACTGAATAGTGTGTTTTTGAACATAGCTATGATGAGGTACAGAAACGGATGGAAATCGTTTCTGGAGACCGAGTATATAAGCCACTGTAGAAACATAAAGAGAAACATGTAGAACAATATGTTGCTCAGAAAGTACACCATGCTATCGCTCTCTATTGAATACTGACGTACTTTAGACATGATTTTGAAGGACACAAGAAAGCTCACGCTCGAAAGACCCATTGGTAGGAAACCTACAGTGTCCACTATCAGGCCAAAGAAAAATAGATTATTTTTAGACACTAGCATTTCTCTCCCCTTTGACCAGAAAAACACAAAGAAAACAAGCATTATGTTTATATCTGGGAGAAACCAGGCCAGCCTGGACGGAATGCCCGGGGTCTTAGGAAATACTGTAGCAAGTATGAAGGCACTATACACCAGCAGGTACCTTTTCACTCTCAGGAGTGGGCGAATTTCCACATTACCTAGAGTGGAACTAATTCTTGCCATAGCCATTTATATAGTCGCTTATCAATTGCATTATGACGTTTATGGTGGTATCCTTGCTGAGGTATGTTGTGTTGACCACTATGTCTGTGGTGCTGTATATTGGGTATTTTTCATTGTATATCTCGGTCATGGTCTGGGCCTTATCCTTACCCTCCAGAAGAGGTCTGTTATTCCTCCGTTCCACTCTTCTTATGAGAACATCCAGATCGACATCTACAAACACAGAAATAGCTTTTTCTTTTATTTCCCTTCTTATTTCCGGGTCATCGTAGGCGTTACCGCCTATGGAGAGAACCTGTGGTTTGGTTGTTCTCAGCATTTTTTTAATAATATTTCTTTCGATATTATCAAAGTAGGTGGTCCCTTTTTTCTCAAAAATTTCTGCCGTGGTCAGATTTTCGGCTTTCTCCATCTCCTTATCCGAATCTACAAATTTTATCCCGAGCTTCTGCGCCAAACCAAAGCCCGTGGTTGTTTTGCCGGCTCCCATCATTCCGATCAAAACTATAGTCCTCCTTCTTGAGGGATGTAATACTTCTTCCATCTTTTTTATTTTCTCAATATTTAACCCTTTGTCTAAGGTAAGGCTTGAATATTTCTTCCAAACAAACAGACTCAACGAACCCTATCTAGTATGTACTGATTTTTTAGAATAGTCAATAGAAGATATGAAGATATTAACCATAGATACCACAACTGACAAAACTTGGGTAATTCTACAGGACAACAAAGCGGTAATCCGAGAGCGCCTGGTTGATGCTGGGAATAGACATGCAGAATTACTCCTACCAACAATAGAGGAAATTTTGCGTGCTGGTAATCTATCCTATGATTCTGTGGACTGTCTCTCCCTGACAAACGGTCCGGGTAGCTTTATAGGCCTTAAGGTTTCCATGGCCTTTGCCAAGGCACTCAGATGTACCAGGCCTGGAATTAGAATCATATTGAATAGCACATTTCAAATTCTGTCCTTTCAGCAGAGCTATGACTTTGTGGTTCTGGATGCCGGCAATGGTGGGCTGTACCTGAGCGACAGAGAAGAGCGCAGTTTCTACAGTAGAAAAGAAGAATGCCATAATTTCCTGAATATAAATAGCCGCATAATAACAAATTCGCTGGACGCTATAGATTTTTTAAAAAGTTCGGATATTGTCCACAGACAGGTAAGCTCCCAGGGGGTGACGGCGTTGAACCATTTTAAGTATGTGAATGAACGGTTTAGCGAGGGAAAAATGGAACCCATTTATATAAGGGAGCCGCAGGTGAACATTAGAAATGAGCAAAAACTATATAATAAATAATTTGGTAAGTTCCCTACAAAAATTACCATCCGTTGGGTACAGGAGTGCTAAAAAAATCGCTCTGGGCATCCTGCAGAACAGGGATGAGATGATAAAGCCTCTCCTAGAGTCTCTGGAAGAGGCCTTCCTGAAGATAAGGAGATGTGGTCTCTGTGGCAACTTTACCACGGAAGATATCTGTGAGATCTGTTCCGATGAGAGGAGAGATAGACAGATTATTTGTGTTGTTGAGAGTATAGCTGACCTGTGGGCCATAGAGAATGTGGGTGTTTACAATGGAATATACCACATCCTGGATGGCACGCTATCCGCCATAGAGGGAAGAGGCATAGAGGTTCTTAGAATTGAGAAGCTTATAGAGAGAATAGAAAATTATGGTATAAAGGAAGTTATAGTGGCTACAAACCCTACCAGTGATGGACAAACGACAGCTTTCTACATAGTCAGTCATCTGGAGGGACTCAATCTGAAAATCTCACAGCCGGCGCTGGGTGTTCCTATGGGAAGCGAACTAAGCTATCTCGACGATAGCACATTGGACATAGCATTTAAAAATAAAAGAGAGTTCTGATATGAAAATAGACATTTTTTTTATCGATTTTGATTCAACCTTTGTTGATGGTGAATCATTGAATATGATGGTCGATATGGCTCTGAGGGAGCATGCTCGAAGATCAGAGATTGGTGGCAGACTAAAGATCCTGTCAGATCTGTGTATGAAGAGCGAAGTCGGTTTTAAGGAGTACTTCAAAATGAAGGTGGAAATAATAAAACAGGCCCTGAGGGAGGAACACATGCTGAAGGTGTCAAAAATCCTAGAGGAGAAGGTCTCGCCCCATATAGTGAAACTGCTGGAGCGGGTCAAACAGCTGGACAGAAAGGTTATAGTTCTAAGCAATAGTTTTAAGATAATTCTCAGAGACATAATGGGAAAATATGGCATAGACATATATTTTGCCAATAAGCACATTATCGACAGAAGTGGGTACGTAGTGGGTTTTGACGAGAGTAATCCCCTAGCGAACAATAATGGTAAAGAGAATATTATAAAATTTCTGAAGAATAAGGATTTTATCCACTCCGATGAGAAAACAATGATGATAGGAGATGGGATGCCGGATCTGAAGGTTTACAAGGAAAAAGCTGTCGACTATTTCCTAAATTTTGCCCTAAATAAAAACAGGAAACTGAAAAAACATAGAATTAACAATGATCCAAACTTTATAATCTGCAGAAAGCCCGAGGAGATGGACGCCTTTATAGACAGCCTGGAATAGGAACTGTGGAGCGAATAGAGACTATAACACACTCAATTTTCAATTACCTACTCTTCAGGTTGAATACGCTGGGTCTTGACTCCGACAGGAGAAATTTTGGCGAGATACGCCACCTCCTTGACGAGGAGACTATCTTTAGCCCCGATGAGTTTGCCAAGGAGTGCTTCTATGTCATATGTGTGGCTGGTTTCAAACAGGATAGGGCCAAGGAGATGTGTGACCGAGTTATAGATTTTATCTCAAAAAATCCGGAATTTGGTGAGGGGGATCTGATCAAAATATACGGAAACGCACTGAAGGTCAGATCTATAGGGAATGTTTGGCACAATAGGCATAAATACCACGGGCAATTCTATTCCCTCTCTAGCCCGGCAGAGAAGGTTGAATTTCTGGGAACACTACCCCATATCGGGAATATCACAAAATATCATCTAGCGAGAAATCTGGGTCTTAACTTTGTGAAGTATGACATATGGATACAGCGCCTGGGTACTGCTCTCTGTGGCAGACCGGAGGACATGGGTCTGGTTAATAACTCGAAACTTATAGCAAAAACCAAGGAATATTGTGACAGAATGTTCGATGACCTGCTAAAAATAACGGGAGAGAAAGTTGGATTTATTGATGTTGTTCTATGGCGGTCCTGCCAAAAGGGGCTGCTCAAAATACAAAATTCTCAGGTGTTTCTTGATAAAAATATCTAAAATCCTTCGGGCTCGGGATCTGGTTGCCAACATGACATCCAGGGGTGTCGAAGATACCGGATTGATAGAGAATCGTAGACGTGTTTGTGTTATTTCCAGAGAATTTACAGTTCCTTTCAAGAGACTAGCCCCAGAGCCAAGTCTACTGTGAATCGGGAAGGACTGATCGTTGATAGGCCTATGCTCTGTCAGGCGGATTGTTTGGACCCGACACTTGAAGACTAAATTTTTCTCTGTTAGTTTTGGTAGAGTTTATGAATTCTCTCGACTTCAATTTTGAACTGGAAACTAGCTAGAGGACGTAGTGGATACCGATGTTGCCACCTAGTTGGGGGCCTGGTTGTCGGTGTATTATTTATTCTAGGGAGCGAAAGCCGCGCTGGGGTTCAGCATTCTCCGGGTGATAGGAAAATAGTAGTGGAGGGAGAGGTCAAATACAAAAAGCTAAAGATCCTGATCCTGGAATCCTGCATCATCGATGTCCCGGCTGACTCAGAGGTTCGTGGCTATAGAAAAATAATAAATAGAAGACAGAGAAGCTTGCTGGAAAAAATTCATGAGCAAATGGCGAAAAATCTCAATTTTATAGAACTGTATGATCTGTCCCGGAGGGGTGATAGCTGTCTCGACGCTAGCAGTTACATGACTAGAAATGGTACCCAGGATATCTCTGACTATGTATTTTCAAAGGAGTTTTCAGATTTTGATTTTGTCGTGGCTCTGGACATTATCTCGGAGAGTAATGATGGGTTGAAACTGCGAGCGTTTCTGTGGAATATTTCCAAGGGCCATTTTGCTGTCGGTAAGTACTATTCACTGGCCTCCATCGAGGATGAAGGCGATATCTATAGGCTCTCTAACGTTATCTCTGATCTCATCTTCAAAGAAACAACGGGAGAAAACATTGGTCTCTTTGACAGCAGAATATCCTACATATCTGAGACTGGTAAACCGGGTAATAGACAGAAACAGGTGGCCATTATGAACTTTGATGGCACTAGGAACACCATAGTCAGCAGCAGTGACGGCATTAAACTTACTCCGGTTTTTTCCAGGTACAACCAGGATGAAATATACTATCTGGAGTACCTCAGAGAGGGGCCATTTATAGTTAGGCACAATCTGAGGAATGGTTCTCTGACGAGGGTGTCCAATGGCTACAGTATGACCAGCTCGGCCTGCTGTAATCCGAACACAAATGTTGACCAACTCGTTCTGGCCTGCACTGGTCAGGATGCGGACACCAATCTCTATCTGTTTGATTTTAAAAACAATACGAACAGAAAACTAACGGATTCCAGTGGAATAAACATCTCTGCCAGCTTTAGTCCGGATGGTGCTAGAATTGTGTTCGTTTCGAATAGGGATGGGCAGAAGAAGTTATACACTAAGGACCTGAAGAGTGGAAAGGAGATCCTTATATCCAGGTCGGATGGTGTCTACGACAAGCCCTCCTGGTCTCCTAGCGGTAAACTCATTGCCTTCATAGGGATGGCCGAAGGAAAATTTTATCTCGGGGTTATGACCCCAGAGGGTAATGCTATTAGACATTTGATGGGAAGCTTTCTGGTGGAAGGAGTGAGATGGTCGCCGAACTCCCGATATCTGATATATACTAAACAGACGAGTGCCTTTGGCCTCGGCAGTGTGCCAAGAATCTATATCATGGACATTTTGACGAGAAGGGAAATTATGATCAACACCCCACCGAATGTGGGAGCCAGCGACCCCGACTGGGTGATGAACCAGCCCTAGGGCGGCGGGATCTTCTATTTTTGATATTCACAGCGCAGCCGCTCCGGCGCTGACTCTTACCACTAGAGGTGGAATTAGTTAGGCGCCCCTTTCCAGGAATTCCTCAAGTTTTCAGAGGGAGTCATCTTCTCCTCTGTACCCGCAGCACAGGCTTCCCCAGAGACTAGCGACTACCAGTTTGGCCGCTGTGGATTTCCCTGCTGATACGGTAGAGGCTGGGCTAATGACTATCCCTAGGTCCATCTAGATGGGTAGGCCCAACTCTCAACACATTCCACAGCGACAGTGTGCTCTAAGCTGTTGGTTCTGACTCTACTAGGAAGAAGAAGAAGAACATGCGGCTTCACCGGCACCAGTGAAGACTTTTATTATGGTTGGAGCTCCAAATATGCAGGCCATGGCTAGTGAGAAGGTGAGCACCAGAGTCCAGGAAACCTTTCCGGCTAGGAAAGCTAGGCTAACACCCATGCAGGCAAAGGCTGCCAGAGCTTTTCCTACCCTTCCGGTGAGAAACCCTAGGACATTGCAGATCAAATCTTCCATAGTGGTTGCGGTATTTACACTCTCGCCGTCGCTACTGGAACCACCGTGGACCGTAGAGCTTCCGTGACCAATGGTCATAATCGTTGATAGTAATAGGATTACAGAAAGCCTCTTTATATTTTTCATATAAAATCTCTTTATAAGCAATGCTAAGTTATATATATACTATGTTTTAACAGTCAAGAGATTTTTATATTAGCGTGCTGTTCTATAGCGTGCCAGACTGACTATTTTTTCTGCCAATTCTGTTTCTTCCAATTTTCTCTGTTGCTATTGGTGTTTTTGGCTTTACTCCCTCTCTTCCCGGTTCTCGCCTTGCTCTTCTCACTGTAGCCGGCTATTAGCCAGTCGAAGGCCTTCTCTATTGTTTCCAGTGGGATTATGTCCAACTCCTCTCTCACCTTAGCTGGGATTTTTTCCAGATCCTTAAGATTTTCTTTGGGGATCATCACGTGTTTAACATCTCCTCTGAGGGCAGCCAGAAGTTTTTCCTTAAGACCGCCTATGGGCAGTACTTTGCCAGTGAGTGTTATTTCTCCCGTCATGGCTGTGTCACTTCTAATCTTCAAGCCTGAAAGGGCGGACATGAGCGCTACGGACATTGCTACACCGGCAGAGGGACCATCCTTTGGAGTGGCTCCTTCCGGTATGTGCAGGTGAAAGTCATATTTATTAAATATTTTGGAATTGATATGTATACTGCTGGCCTTAGATCTAACATAGCTAAAAGCAGCTTCGGCCGACTCCTTCATGACATCCCCAAGCTTTCCGGTTATCAACAGTTTCCCACTGCCATCGAATTTCAGAGCCTCTATGTACAGAAGATCCCCTCCAAACTCTGTGTATGCGAGACCAGTTGATACGCCAACGCTATCCTCCTTATTTGCTCTGTTGAAGGAATTTTTCTCCACACTCAGGTAATCCTTTATGTTATCCTCGTTTATTTCTATCCTTTTTACATCCCTATTCTCTACAATTTTTCTAGCGGTTTTTCTCATCAGCTTCTCTATACTTCTCTCCAGATTCCTTACACCCGCTTCGGCTGTATAGTTTCTTATTATCTTAAGTATGGCACTGTCGGCTATGGCAAACTCATCCTCTTCCAGACCATTATGGATCTGTTGTTTTTTAATGAGATAATTCTTGGCTATCTGCAATTTCTCATCCTCAGTGTAGCCAGATAATTTTATCACCTCCATTCTATCCTGCAGTGCCGACGAAACATTGGAGAGACTGTTGGCCGTTGACACGAACATCACATTGGACAGATCATACTCCAACTCTAGAAAGTGATCACTGAAGGAGCTATTCTGTTCGGGATCCAGAACCTCGAGCATTGCAGAGGCAGGATCTCCCTGGAAATCATAGCTCATTTTGTCTATCTCATCCAGCAGTATCAGCGGATTGTTAGTCTTCGCCCTTCTGAGAGACTGAATTATCTTTCCAGGCATAGCTCCCACATAGGTTCGTCTGTGGCCCCTTATTTCGGCCTCGTCTCTCACTCCACCAAGAGATATCTTGACATATTTCCTGTTGGTGGCTTCGGCTATGGATTTTGCCAGGGATGTCTTGCCAACCCCGGGAGGACCCACAAGACATAAAATAGAGCCATTTAGTTTTTGGGTTTTCTGGAAAACAGCTATATATTCGAGGATCCTCTCCTTTATATCCTCTAGACCATAGTGATCGTGATTTAGAGTTTCCTCAGCCTGTTTTATATTATTCTCCAGTTTGCTGTTGCTATTCCAGGGAAGGGCAACTATCCAGTCCAGGTAATTCTTCACACAGGAGTATTCTGGCGAGAGTGTCGGGATAATCTCCAACTTTCTTATTTCTAGATCAAACTTTTCTTTGACCTCACATCTGACGTCCAGCGATTTCATCTTGTTTTTGAGAGAGCCTATATCCGTTTTGACATCATCCTCCAATCCATCCTCATTCTCCTCGTTGAGTTCATTTTTGATAATCCTAAGCTTCTCCTTCAGGAAGAATTTCTTTTGATTCTCTTGCATCTTCCTGTCTATTTTGTCATTGATTTTCTTCTCAACGTCCATCAGACTTCTCTCAATTTCTAGAAACTGGTTCAATTTAACGTACTGTTTGAAGATACTTCTCTCCTCCAGTATACTCTGTTTGAACTCAGTGTCTATGTTAAGAAGGTTGGTCACCACATAGAGCACGTCGGCGTTATTATCCAATGTTCTTAGCAGAGCTCCAAGATCGAAGGTCCCCCTAGTGTAGAATCTCAGGAAATCTTCGGCCTTGCTCATGACAATTCTCCTTATTCTTTCCAATTCCTCCTCATTGTCCTTTACCCTGGTTTCCCTTATGGGACTGGTTATGCAGGTTGCGTAGCCCGAATCGTCCACTATAACCTTACAGAGCCGCCGCTTTTCGATACCTCTAACGAACAGCCTAACCTCTCCGCTGGGCATATTTAGCTTCTGTGTTATTTCACAGGCGGTGCCAATCTCAAACAAATCTTCGTTCTCCATTGCGCCTCCATCCCCCCTATTCCTCTGGGCTACACAGAAAACCTGCTCATTATTTAGAAAAGCTCTTTCCACGGTCAGCACATAACTCTTGCGCAAAATACCCAGAACCGTTGCCGATCCAGGAAATATCACCATATTCTTAACCGGAAGGAGGGGAAATACTTTCTTTGCTAGCAAACCCATCTGACATTTTCCTCATTTTTTTTTATGATTCTTATGCCAAGTTTATTATTATCTTCATCACAGTCAACTACGACTTTTTTTATATTTTTGTCAGATGGGGCGCTGAACATTATGTCAAGTAGCAAATTTTCTACGATATTTCTTAGTCCCCGTGCTCCGGTTTTTCTTGTGATTGCCCTATCAGCGATCATGCCGAGGGAAGAATCCGTGAACTCCAATCCTATTTCGTCCAGATTAAAGAGCTTACGATACTGTTTAACTATAGCATTTTTTGGTTCTATGAGAATCCTTATCAGAGAATCTTTGGAAAGTTCCTCAAGATGAGTGATGATTGGAAGACGACCCACCAACTCCGGAATGAGGCCATATTTTACCAGATCATCCGGCTCTATAAGCTTCATCAGAGCGTTTTTTTCCTCATTAGATTCACTCTTTATACTTGCCTCAAAGCCCATGCTGTGTCTGTTGGTTCGATTTGTGATCACTCTGTCCAGACCATCAAAGGCACCCCCACATATAAACAGTATGTTTTGCGTATTAACCTGGATCATTTCCTGCATCGGGTGTTTTCGTCCTCCCTGTGGAGGTACGCTAGCTATTGTGCCCTCTATGAGCTTCAGTAGTGCCTGTTGTACGCCCTCACCGGAAACGTCCCTCGTTATAGAGGGGTTCTCACTTTTTCTGGATATTTTATCTATTTCATCTATATACACTATGCCCTGTTCGGCCTTCTGTATGTTGTAGTTTGCTGCCTGTAGTAGTCTCAGCAGGATATTCTCTACGTCTTCACCCACGTAGCCAGCCTCCGTAAGAGTAGTGGCATCGGCGATGGCGAATGGGACATCAAGAATTCTGGCAAGAGTCTGCGCCAGGAGTGTCTTGCCACTTCCTGTGCTACCTACCATAAGTATATTAGACTTCGCCAGTTCGGTGTCATCCTTCTCCCGAAGTATCTTCTCCGAATTGGTTATTCTCTTATAGTGATTATATACAGCCACCGATAGGGTTTTCTTCGCATTGTCCTGTCCTATGACATATTCGTCCAGCAGACTGAGTATATCCTTTGGCTTTATATTTAATCTTGAGAAATCAAAATCAGGCCTAGTGGCCTCGTTTTGAACAACATCATAGCACAGAGACACACAGGAGTCGCAAATATTAACCCCCGGGCCGGCTACAAGCTTTCTCACTTCCCTCTGAGTCTTCCCACAAAACGAACAGGCCAGCGTGCCCGTTCCCTCTCCCACTACCATACTAGCCATACCTAACCACGTTACGGGGATGTGCCATCATCGCCCTATATAAGAATACTAATTGAGGCATACTCTAACGAGAGTAATAATATATCGCTCCAAATAAATTGTCCACCAATTTGTTTAGTTCCACTCTTCTCCTAGCTATTTTCAATGTTTCTCTGAATACTTCGCTGAATTTATCCTCTTGACCCAGCATGTCCACAAGAGCCTTATAGTCGTGCCGAGCTATGTTTCTAGCGGCCATGTCCATAGAGTCTCTGATCCCATCGGCGCCGTGACTACCGCTACTCCTTATTATCCTGATGTTTTCTCCTAGAAATTTCATAAGTTTACCCCATCTATTTGCGCCAGACTCGGCCATAGTGATTTTTTCACCAATCCTAGCCCTTTCACCATTGAAGGTGGATTCAATTCTGCCCTGGGACAGATCGGAGTCCTCATATTCCCGTAGTCCAATCACCATTGACTCCAGCCTGTCATCTGAGGCACAGAGTTGTTCCAGGGAGCGCACCTGTTCGGAAAAATTATCACCATTTTCCAGAGCTTTCTGTATCCTGTTCAAATTCATCAGAATTCTGATATTTTTGTCCTGTCCCTCGGCGGTTCGGCTCTCCAGCTTCTCCAATTTCTTTTCAACACTCTCCGAATTGCTGAGAATTTCCTCCATTTTATTTCTAAGGGAAGCTACCTCTCTGCGCAGGAGCTCGTTCTTTTCGGAAATATCATTGATTATTCTGTTAAAATTTTCATACTTCTCGGCCATACTGTCACGGAGTGCCGCGTTTTTTCTATTCACAGATAATAGAAAAATATCCAGCAGAAGCATTGTGAGTGCAGCCGCTAGCAATAGGAAGCCCCTAGAGCCAATTAACTTATTTTTCTTTGGATTCTCGGCCATTGCTAATCACACTTCGTTAATAATCTGTTATAGGACTCACTGAAACCATTTAGCTGGTATATGTCTATGAGGTTTTTACCGTTTTCGTACTCGATTTCAACGCTGAACAGCACAGCTTTTCCCAGCTGATCCACTATACTTCTATCATCAAAGTAGCTAAATGTCCAGGCTCTATCGTCGTGGACAAAGATTGGAAACTTCCTTTTGGCTATATTGATCTCTGCTCTAACTATCTTGTCCGTAGTCACATGGCCATGGGATAGAAGTATTTCCGTCGTGCTATCCCTCTTATTTTTCATGACGATAAAAAATGATTCACCCCTTTTGCTAAGGTTGTCATACCTCCGATTGGGTATAGCCATGACGAAACAGATTGCCTCCTGTCTCCGTTCGTTAATACTTCTAAACAGAGACCAGTCTCCGAAGAGAGCTATGGGTCCACCGGATGAGCCGAAACCACTGGTGGGAATCAACACAAGCAGTAGAAGACCAACGAATAGATTCCTGGCCATGTTGCGCCACAGGATGACAGGTCTACAGCCGGCTCCGACTCCTACCCAACCATCAACGCCTATTAATGGAATATTTGGGGGACTAGTCACAATTGTTCCTGAGAAATCTAGATGTCTTTTCTGCCATCAATATTTCTAAAGATGATTCCAGTTGATTTTATCAGTCTTTCCTCAGCGTCTCTATTGTTGGAGTCCATTATATTACCCCTAGTATCAAATTTATCGTAGACAATTTCCCTCACTCCTGCCTGTATTAGGTTTCTAAGGCAATTGGGACAGGGCGCATGGGTGACGTACACCCTACACCCTCTAAGAGACCTCTGGGCCGATATCAGTGCGTTCATCTCGGCATGAACGATCAACATGTATTTTTGCGGCCTTTCAAACGTCATAAACTCCTCTCTACAGCCGGATATAAAATCATTACAGCCGAAAGACACTGGTTCATACTCATCTGTCACTATGACACAGCCAACCTTCGTGGAGGGGTCTCTGGATTTTTTAGAGGCGGCCATCGCCACGGACATAAAATAACTATCTAATTCGGACACGATACCTAGAAAAATTAAGAATTCTCCAGGAAGGATTGCATAGAATGTTTATAAAATCAACGCACTCCCAGGTGCATAGTTTCGCATGTCCGTCTATGCTGACGCCCCCGGAGCCATAATTTGCTTTTCTACGGCCGAATCCGCCTCTTGCCGTTTTCCAATTTTTCTATGGAATGCAGAGACGGGTCAATTATGTCAAACAATCTATGGATTCTCTGTTCAACAGAATAGGGATTATTGGAATACAGCAGTGCATAGGGACGGAACATTAGCGGAACCTCTGTGCAGGCATTTACCTGTCGTAGGCGACTTTGTATATCCTCACTATCGGTATAGCCGATTTTAACCCAATCTGGTATACTGGAATTGATAAAAATATAAACGATGCCCCTCGCCATGCATTTGGTTTTGCCTTTCAATTGTTGAGTGTATACCATGCGACATTTTCTATGAAAATTAATAAATATCAAGGTCGTCAAAGACTGTCGGCTATTTATTTTCAAGACCACTGCAGTCTGTAGATCTCTGAATACTCTGTCAAAATGGTGGCCTAGGGCAACAATACCTCTAGTGAAGGTTGCGGAAAATAGATGATCCAATGAAGGCGGGAGATAAACCGGTTCCCTAGGAGTTTATTGTATTGAAAATTGACTGGGACATTATAGCTTGGCTCAGTCCTATTGATACTTAGATATGCTATTTAATTTGAATGATCTAAAGGTGGCTCTGGAGAATGACTTGGTTTCCATTCGGGAAGAGGGGAATTTCTCTATAGACAATGTTGTCTTTGACAGCAGAGAGGTTGGGAGCAATAGTCTTTTCATAGCCAAGAAGGGTGAAAGAAATGATGGCCATGATTTTATAGAGTCCGTTCTGAGGGCCAATGACACTGCTGTGGTGTTGGCAGAGCGCTATCCTGCTGCCCTGGAGAAGAGCGCGAGAATAATATTAGTCAAAAACACGGTAAAGGCCTTTGAAAATCTAGCTGTATTCTCAAGGAGAAGGGTAGGGGGAACCACTATCGGAATAACCGGTAGCATTGGGAAAACCAGCACAAAGGATATAGTTTCCAAAGTGCTCTCCTGCTATGGGAGAACCCACTGTAGCCAGCAGAGTTTTAATAATTACATCGGGACTCTAACCACACTGAGTAACACGCCGGCCGATAGTGAGTACCTTGTGTGTGAGATGGGAGTCCAGATTGCCGGAGAGATGGGTACACTGGTGGATCTGGTGAAGCCGGATGTGGCCATAGTGATGAATATAAAACCCTCTCATATTAGCTATATTTATTCTGAGGAAAACATAGCGGCAGAGAAATCATTGATAATCAATGACAAAACAAAATTGGCCATTCTAAATTTGGATGATGGCTGGTACCAGTTCATGCATACAAAGGCCTCCAGAGAGGGTAGCAAAATTATAACCTTTGGGACTGGTGCCAGGGCTGATGTTTGTCTAGAGGAGCACAGAGTTATCGGAGATAAAGCATCCGTGCTATACAGAGTTGGAGGGAAGAAATATCCCTACAGTTTTAAAAATCTGGATCGCAGCGTCGCATATAATGCTATGGCTGCTCTGGCACTGGTAAAACACTTTGATCTTTCTCTGGATATTGCTCTGGAGGCCATATCCTCCTATAGAACAACCCGAGGAAGGAATAACATTGAGTACAGCACTTACACGGTTGATGATAAAACTATAAACCTTACCATAATAAATGGTTCCTTTAACGCCGTGGTGCCGGATGTATTTGTCAGTGGGCTAAGACTCATGGACGATGTGTTTAGACTCGGTAAAACAAACAGAAAGGTTTGTCTATGGGGAGACATGTTGGAAACTGGTGACAGGGCCGACGAATTTCACATGTCTCTGCGCAAACCCCTTCTGGATAGTGGAATTGGTCTTCTTCTAACCGTTGGAGACAACATGAAGAAGCTGAGCGATTCTCTGAGGGGTACGGCGGTACAGTTGGTGCACTTTAGTGGCATTAGAGAGATGGTTGCCGGTGTCAAGGAGTTTCTAAGGGATGGAGATCTTGTATTTATAAAGAGTTCGAAGGGAATAAAAACCTATGAGGTTCTGAATTCTCTTGTGGAAGAGAAAATGAAGCTGTTTCTGTAAGTTTCTCTAGATCCGATACTCTTCATAGCCGCCGGGTTCTAAGTCTCACGATTTGACAACTAATAAAATATGTTTATTTTGGACCCATAGGGTAGATAACGGGAGATTTTCCATGGAAGCGACAACTGCTATGATTTTGATTGTGGCCATGATATGTGTGACAACCTTTATAACGTTGGTTACTCTGAAGGGAATGGATATGACTATGGCGCATGGGTCCCATAGTGGACGCGGTGGCCACGGTAGAGAAAACGGATAATACTAGGTGTGGTAGGCGGGGCTGTGGTTTCAGCAGATTTCTAGTAGTTCCCCCTTCAGGGTTCGGAGGGTGACACCGTTTATTCTTACTCTTACAGTGCTGCCGACTAGCTCTGGAGAGCCCGAAGTGGTAAAGAGAACTGGCTGGGAGTGTGGCGTCTTCCCAAAAAATGTGTTTTTGCTCCGGGGCAAAGCGTTTTCTACAAGGACTTCAACGATTTTTCCAAGGTGATTGCCATTAAAATTGATTCGCTGTCTGTCTAGAAGGGCCTGTAGTCTGTCTAGTCTTTCCGTCTTCACGTCCTCCGGAACCTGGTTTGGCATTCTGATGCTAGCAGTTTTTGGTCTGGGACTATATTTGAAGGAAAATGCAAGGGCATAGTCCACTGTTTCTACTAAATTCAGAGTAGCTTCGAAATCCTCTTCGGTTTCTCCGGGAAACCCCACTATAAAATCTGACGAGAATGCTATGTCTTTGACACTGCCCCTTATCCTTCGAATCAAATCCAGATACTGTTCCCTTGTATATCTTCTGTTCATGGATTTTAGCACGCCATTGGATCCGGACTGGGCGGGTATATATATGAGGGGCATGAGTTTTGGCAGATCCCTATGTAATTCGATCAGATCATCGCCAAACTGTGATGGATAGCTGGTTAGATACCTTATCCTCTCCAGAGCGCCGATACTGCTAACCATGCGAATTAGTTCGCCCAGTGGTGTCCTTCTGCCGTGTCTATCTAGGCCACCATAGTTATCTACATTCTGTCCCAGCAAGGTTATCTCTCTGGTCCCATTTCCCACTAGCCAGTTGGCCTCCCGTAGCACATCGTCAACGGGTCTGGAGTATTCTCTCCCTCTGGTGAATGGTACAGTACAGTAGGAACAGAACTTATCACAGCCATCCTGGATAACGATCGTTTCGCTAACTCCACCCTGTGTCCTCCTTTCGGGCAGCACAGCGAATTTTCTCTCCTTGCCCAGATCCTCTGTAGCCAGTACCATTTTGCTGTGCCCGGATCCTTGGAGGATTTCTTCCACAATGGATGGTATTCTATGTTGATTTTCCACACTAACAACGGCATCAACCATAGGCATTCTTTCAAAAATATTCTTACCCTCAGCCTTTGCCACACAGCCGGTCACGACTATTACCATAGGTTGGCCCCTTCTCGCTCTGGAATTTTTTATGGTGCGTACCCTACCCAGCTCCGAGAAGACCTTTTCTCCGGCCTTCTCGCGCACATGGCAGGTGTTCATGACAAAGACATCTGCGTTATGCATATCATCAACAACTCTATAGCCACTCGCAAGAAAGGCCTCTCGAATTCTAGATGAATCATAGAAATTTGCCTGACAGCCAAATGTTCTGATGAATACCTTCCCTAGAGAGGGTTGACCCGGCTCCATGGCTTATGAGTCTATTTTCTAGAGGTTGCCTCCTGCCTAGCCTCCTCTTTGAGTCTCTGGACAAGCAGACCAGTACCCGCTGGAATTAGCTTTCCAACTATTATGTTTTCCTTGAGTCCTTCCAGATTGTCGACTTTGCCCCTCACGGAGGCATCAGTCAAAACCTTAACGGTTTCCTGGAAAGAGGCTGCCGACATAAATGACTTGCTCTGTAGGGAGGCTCTGGTTATGCCTAGCAATATGTTCTCTCCCTTTGCTGGCTTGAGACCATTGGCAACTACCTTTCTATTTATCTCTTCGAATTCGCTCTTGTCCATAGTGTCTCCGACCAAAAGTGTGGTCTCGCCAGGGTCACTTATTTCAATCTTTTTGAGCATCATGTTCAATATGATCTCTATGTGTTTGTCGTTAATCGATATGCCCTGCATCTCATAG
>JAITBB010000021.1 GCA_031283795.1 Rickettsiales bacterium | reverse complement strand
AAGAAATGCGGCTAGAGAGCCGGAGGTGGTGGATCTTTGCAAATATTTGGTGAATGCCGGCGCCATAATAAATGGCTTTGGCACCGACACCATAGTCATAACCGGAGTGGACAGGCTTCGTTCAAATAGGTACAGAATTATTGGCGACAGAATAGAAGCCTTTAGCTATATGGCAGCTGTGGCCGCTTCGAGGGGTGATGTTGTATTTGAAGGACTTGATTTCCCAAGTCTTATGAGAAGACCTATAGAGGTCCTGAGGGAGATGAATCTAGCTGTCGAAGAGCTTACTCCAGATAGAGTGAGAGTCTACTATGTGGACAAACTTAAACCAATCAGCATAACCACGGATGTCTATCCGGGATTCTCCACGGATCTACAGGCTCCAACGATGGCTGTGCTGGGGGTAGTGAAGGGAGAGTCAAGGATCAGAGAAACAATTTTTGAGAAGAGGTTTATGCATGTACCTGAGCTGAATAGGCTTGGAGCCAGTATAGTCATAAACAATGATCTAGCCATTATAAATGGTGTTAGTAGCTACTATGGAGCCAACGTTATGGCCTCGGATATAAGGGCTGGCATGGCACTTGTCATAGCCGCTCTGCAGGCTAAAGGCAAAACCGAGATTAGTAGAATATACCACATAGAGCGCGGCTATGAGAATTTTGTTGATAAATTGCGCTCCTGTGGCGCCGAACTTGAAATAACTAGTGAGAACGCGGAAATATAAATGATATACATCGGGTGCTGTGTAGTGCACTTTTGCCTATCTCTGGTGTTCAGCTATCTTGCCGTCTTCTTCATTGGGAAAAAATACAGAAAAACCAAGTTTGCTCTGTCGGTTCTCGCGGGTGTTTTTTATATCCTACAGTTCATATCACTGGTCATGATCGCCCACGACATGAACTATGCGTTCTTGGCCAATCTGTTCGATCTGACAAACTATGTGGCAGCCCTTTCAGTCTACAGGAAGTATTCTGCACTGCTCCTCCTTCTATCCATAGTGATCAGCTATGCTCTCTACAAAATAAATAGCAGATTTCACGTAGAGAATAGATATCTAAGGGGTGCGATGCTGCTGATGAGTTTCACCTATCTGCTCAGCCCTCCTAGTTTTGTGGCCAGATTTGCAAAGGTCTGCTATGAGATGGTACACAATCCCAGCAGCAAAATGAACCACAGTGAGCTGTTCAGAGAGATAACGGGCTTGGACTATGTTAACCGCGAAGACATTAGAGTAAAATTGCCGGCTAGACCAAAGAATCTTGTGATCATAGCACTGGAATCCTTCGAGCAGAAGCTGCTGGAAGAGTTCGGGCACATGACAGAGAACGTAAACTCCTACGCTAGAGATGGTGAATTCTACTCTGACATTACTATGATAGAGGGCAGTGGCTGGACCATCGCTGGAATTCACACTTTTCTGTGTGGTTCCCCTATGATCTATAATTTGAGTGAACACTCTCTCCTGAAATCCGTTTCCATCAGTAAGCTGGTCTGCCTGCCGGATGTTCTGAATCGGGCTGGATACTACCAGATGTATATTGGAGGAGAAAAGAGAAAATTCTCTGGCAAATCACAATTTCTGTTTTCACATAGCTATAACGAAGTTTTGGGCAAAAAGGAACTGCACAGAGAGTATCATGATCTGGATGTGAATAACCTCAGTAATTGGGGATTCAAGGACCGTGAGGTCTTCAAAATCGCAAAGGACAAGTACAGGAAGCTGATAGAATCGAAAAGACCATTTAGTCTGATGATAAGCACTCTGGATACACATGGTCCTGACAGGGGTATTCTGGATAGTAGGTGTAAAAATCCCACTGGAAATGGAATGCTCGACTCCGTGGAGTGTACAGATGGCCTTCTGGCTGACTTCATTGAATTCATCAGGAAAGAGCCAAACTATGAGGATACCCTGATTGTGATTCTGCCGGATCATCTGGCTATGGGCCATTTCTCGGATATGGGCGCCAAAGGTGTCGGTGAAACCGATAGGAAGCTATACGTTATTCTGCTGAACTCCGCTGGTCCGAAGGGAAGGAGGCCGGCCGGCATACTTTATACGGATGTGGCTTCGCTGATTCTAGAAAGACTTGGTATAGAGCACAACGCAAGATTCCTACTGGAGAATCGTGGTAACCAGAGCCAGAGGGAGAGGGTGGAATATATAAATAAAAATCTTGAGAAGATAAGATCATTCAACAATAAAACTCTACTGCACGAGTAGATTTTTGGTGTCAGGGTACTCTGTTTTTCTATGAAGTTAGAGCTAGTATCTTCTCAGCCACAGAAATCCCTACAGACTGTACGGATCGACCTCGATTTTCATTCGAATGCTGCCGCTGATTTTAACTCGGCCGAGCATATGGAAAAGAATTCCTCTGATGCTGAGATCGTTTCCCGTTTTGACTATAAGTCTGAGTCTAAAAACACCCGCCAGCTTTGGTGGATTCAGTGGGACCGGTCCGAAAATTTCAAATGGTGGTCCACTGCCGAATGGTAGGGCATTTATCACCTCATCCATCTTTGCGCGAACAGACGATTCGCTAGGGCCATTCAGAATGAGGGCCGTTATTCTGCCATAGGGTGGTAGACTGGCAATTTTTCTACTTTCCCTCTCGAAATTCAGGACCATTTCTCGATCCCCTGTCTCCAGTGCTCTGACTATGACGTTATCGGCGCTGTGGGACTGTACTAGGGCTCTGCTGGCTCCACTTCTGCGTCCCGCTCTTCCGGTCACCTGGGTCAACAGTTGATAGGTCGTTTCGGCGGATCTAAAATTTGCTCCGAAGAGGCTTGCATCGGCATCCAACACCCCGACCAGGGTCAGGTGAGGGAAATCGTAGCCCTTGGTGATCATCTGGGTACCAATTATTATATCTACATCTCCCTCCATTATTTTCTGGAGTATCTGCCGCGCCTCCTTTGGGTTCTGTACCGTGTCACTGGTCACTATGGCGGTGTTTTTACTCGGAAAAATTCTCTTTGCCTCCCGCTCTATCTTTTCTACACCTGGACCAAAGAATATTATGGAGCCCAGTAGACCGCAGACTGGGCAATCACTCTGCCTTTTGATTCTATAGCCGCAGTGGTGACACATGAAGGCATCTGCCGCCATATGGACTGTCAGAGATATGTTGCAATTTGGACAGAGAAACCTGTGGCCACAGTTGCTACAGAGGGCTATGGGGGAATAGCCTCGCCTATTCATGAATAGCAGCACCTGTTTACCTCTGGAGAGTTCCGCATCCATCTCATCCACTAGACGACTCGACAGAAAACTGTTCGGCTTTAGTTTATCTTTCGTGAGGTCAACAATTTCTATTCTTGGCATTTCGGAGCTTCCGAATCTGTTCGGAAGGAAAAAGTAATTATACTTCCCATTCTCGACGTTGAAGAGACTCTCCAGCGATGGTGTGGCACTTCCTAGGACTATTGGGCACTCGTCGAACTTTGCTCTGACCACGGCCATGTTTCTGGCGTTGTAGGATATATTGTCACTCTGCTTATAGGAATTGTCATGCTCCTCATCCACAACCACTAGTCTAAGATTTCTAAAGGGCAGGAAGAGCGAAGATCTTGCCCCCATGACAAATCTGATAGTTCCACCGTCTATGGCGTTCCATAGCTCTCTCCTTAGCGCATCACCTATGTCCGAATGCCAAACGGCCACTTCCGAACAGCCAAATTGCCCTTTGAATCTGTCGACAAACTGATTTGTAAGGGCAATTTCCGGAAGCAGAAACAGAATCTGCCCCCCATCGTTCTTCGCTAGGATTTTCTCGAAGAGATGAAAGTAGATCTCTGTTTTGCCGGATCCAGTGATTCCCTCCAGAAGAATGGGTTTTCTATCCCGTCCCATGGCCTCTTCGATACCGTCACAGATTGTTCTCTGGGCTTCAGAGAGCTCATTTAGGGTTATTTTGTCTGGATCCAGAGAATATTTTAGTGTTTCCCGATCCCAATCGTTTTTCGTCTCCATAGCCCTTCGCTCAGAGATAACTTCGTTTTTCACAAGATTCTCCAGCACTGTCCTGCTGCATAGCCTCTCTAATTTAGCAGATTCGTATTCCTCTGGGAAATTGTTTTTTAGAAAATTGACAGCTTCTCTCTGCTTTGGTGTTATTTTTTTGTTTTCGTCGGTCAGATAGGAATATTTTTTCACGATTTTCTTACTCCGAACAAACTTTTCAGAAAAGATGAGTTTCAGAACGAGCCCTGCTGGGGCTATGTTATAGTCGGCAAACCACTCTAGGAACCTCATAAATTTGGGTTCTAGAGGGGAAATGGCCAGAACCTCCACTATTTTTTTCAGTTCCCCGTTTACAGCGCTATCAGAAATCGCTATATCTCCCAGCGCTGTAACCAGTCCAAAGGTTTCTCTCCTGCGGAAGGGCACTCTTACCAGGCTGCCGACAAACACTTCGGAATCGGTGGCATCGTAGTCGAAGGTCCTATAGACGCCTATTGGGACCAGGATTTTGGCTATTTTCACAGACTAGTTATTTTTTATTGTTTCTCAGGTAGGTTGGAGTACTATAGAGGCCCATGTCTATCTCCAGATCCTCGTCCACAAATATCTCTTCATCCTTTCCATGACCAGTCCCCTTCTCCCTTCTTTTGAAGAAAGAACTAAAAAATCCCTTTCTATTTTTTTCCCCGCCGGTCTGATTGCTCCCAGGTTCCTGAGATTTCGTTCCGAAATTCACCTCTGTCTGCTTTAGAGAATCGACTTTTCTCTGTCTCAGGTCACCCCTCGAGGAATCGTCATAGCGGACAGATTCTCCCATGTCGAAAAAATCCTCCTCTTCTCTGGAAACATTATCACTCTGTTCACTATTTCTACTATTCATTTTACTTCTGAGGTATACCGTTCTCACCGATTCATGAACATTGTCGGTGTTCAACACATAGCTCTTCTCTTCCTCCTCTGCCGCCTGTTTAGAGTTATCCTCTATCTCTTCACCATCTATGCCGGTGGCGAAGATTGATATCCTCATCGTATCCACCATATTTTCGTCGAACACATTGCCGATAATTATGTCGGCGAACTCGTTGCTAATTTCCTCCTTTATTCTCTTGGTTGCCTCTTCATGTTCAAATAGAGTTATATCCGGAGAACCGGTTATGTTTATTATTATGCCCTTTGCGCCTCTTATGGACACATTGTCCAGCAGTGGATTCGATATGGCCTCCTCGACGGCTCTTACGGCCTTACCGGGTCCCGAGGCCTCCCCCGTGCCCATCATGGCTTTACCCATCTTCTTCATAACCGTCTTAACGTCGGCAAAATCCAGATTTATAAAGCCGGGCTTCGTT
This sequence comes from Rickettsiales bacterium, assembly GCA_031283795.1. Classification (GTDB taxonomy): domain Bacteria; phylum Pseudomonadota; class Alphaproteobacteria; order Rickettsiales; family UBA1997; genus CALXRO01. The sequence continues at coordinate 2,240 of JAITBB010000021.1, read as the reverse complement.
ATGAGATCAGTTATTCCCCGGACCCCGGATCTGAGCACGTTATCCACCATTTTCAGAGAATCCTGCATCTTTGTATCCTGATTAGCCAGTCTGAAGAGATTCTGGTTCGGAACTACAATCAGTGTATCAACATATTTTCTCAATTCCTCTATTCCTCTCTCAGCCTGCTGCATCTTAAGAGCACCCTCACTCAGAAATGGTTTTGTCACTATCGCGGCCACCAGAAGATTCATCTCCTTAGCCTTTTTGGCTATAACCGGCGCCGCGCCAGTGCCAGTACCGCCCCCCATGCCGGCCGTGATGAACACCATGCTAATATTGCTGAGCACCTCCTCTATCTCATTCAGATTCTCCTCTGCCGCGTTTTTGCCGACAAACGGATCTGCTCCCGCCCCCATGCCATTGGTGGACTTCTTGCCCAGAAGAATTTTTCTACCCACTCTGGAGGTTTCCAAACTCTGATAGTCGGTATTTGCTACGACAAAATCGACATCACTCAGATCCCCGCTGCCTATCATACTGTTCACTACGTTCACACCACCACCTCCTACTCCGAACACAAGGATTTTTGGTTTGAATATCTCATAGCCATAGTCCAGTCTATCTAGAGTGTTTTCTAGGCTAATGCCACCTACGCTTGTTGTCTGCATGTGAGTACGCTATTATTATCAGGATGTGAATAAGTTGGTTAAAAAACCAATAACCCTCTCCGCTACAGCGGCTATACCCCTAGGGGCTATAACTTCCTCTTTGCCACCAATATAGTCAATGAAATTTAAAATGCCAATGCTTGTTGCATAGGTTGGTTTTTTAATTTCGCTATGATTTATCGCGGACGAAACTGAAAAATTCTCCGGGACTCCGATTCTTGTCCTTATGTTGGTTGTTCTAGCTATAAAATTGTCCAGTCCCGGAACGTTTGCTATCCCTCCAGTCACAACCATTTCACCAAATTCACTGAAGAGACCTTTCCTGTCAATGATGCCGAGAACTAGATTAATTATTTCTTGGACTCTGGATCTAAAGATATCGTTCACTATCTTTTTTTTATTGCCAGCCACTCTAAAGCTCTCATCATCCTCTATATCCACCTTTATAAGTTCATTTTCCTCTAGCTTATCCAAGAACATATTTGTATTGACAATCTTAATTCTCTCGGCGATGGCGAAAGACACATCCAGTATATTGGCCAGATCTCCAGTGATATTGTCTCCTCCGATTGGCAGAGAGGCACCGAATTCGAACCTATTACCTCTTATCACTGCGAACGACGTAGTTCCAGCGCCAATGTCTACGACCAGAGCGCCATTCTCCATTTCGGAGCCATTCAATACAGCCAGAGCAGAGGCCAGTCCCTCGAAGACGATGTTATCCACCACAAGATTAATTTTTCTGAAACAATTACTCAGATTCTCCATTTTAGAGCTTTTGGTGAAGAATACATTAAATTTTGCCTCCAGATTTTTTCCAGAAATCCCCAGAGGGTTGGAGGTGCTCACGCCATCCACTGCAAACTCTATCGGAACTATGTGCACAGCGCTTTTTTCCTCTCTGTTGAGTTCCTCTGTAATTTCCCGGCTCATCGATAGCATATCACTCTTTGTGATAACCCTCCTGGACTCAAAATTCAGTTTAGTCTTTAGAATCTTTGATTTCAGTAAATCTCCCGATACTCCCACAGAAATATTTTCTATGTTTTTCCCATAGATTTTCTCAGCTCTGCTGACAGCCTTGACTATCGATTGAGTGGCCAGTTTCGGGTTAATTACATTGCCGTTCTTAATTCCCAGAGCCTCGTGAAGGCTTGCTCCCTTTATACAGAGTCTGCCGTCGCTACCCTTCTGGGCTATTAGACAGACAATTTTACTGGATGATACATCAACACTCGCAAAGACCTTCGGCATGACTGGGCTTACAATTTACAAAAACATCGAACGACGCCATCTAAACGCCTAAAATAACGCTGCTATGCTATAGCGGAGGATGAATTTTGCAAGGTTTGGAAAAATTGAGTGAACGCCCTGGGTGCTTGAAAAGGATATTTATCATATTTAATCTGTTGGTGGGCCATTTCTCATAGTTTGGGCCTGTAAGCTTAAATTTTTAAGATAGATTAGTACCGGATAGGTAATGATTCCTCCCCAATCTCTCCAAGATTATATTGACAAAGCATAAAAAAATTTCTACTCTAGAGCGAGTTAAATATTATTAGGAAACAGTGATGAGAAGGGCTATGGAAT
>JAITBB010000019.1 GCA_031283795.1 Rickettsiales bacterium | reverse complement strand
TATCGCGAATCGAATTGGTTAAAAATGACGTGGGACTGCCGGAAATTAGGAAACCCGTGGCGCTGGAAAATGGGCTCGGCTCCGCTGGTGGAGACAAAAATAGAGACAGAACTGTCAGTCCAACCACAATAGCCCCACCAAATGCTATATCATCGTCTTCGATGGTGGAAGGTATTTCCAGTGCTGGAGATGATAATAAGAATCCCAGAGAATCTAGGACCCTGACCGAGGCCGAAGAGCTGTCAAGAGTGGAGAGCGCGCTGGAAAGCCTTTCTTCCCCAACCCCTAGAGAATTGACCAAATAATAAACTACTCTAGACAAATCGTTGCCTAGGGTTCCGAATAGAGAATCCTCTGGTGAAGTAGTGGAGAAATAAATCAACTCAAAAAAGCAATGCGGAAAGGCTGATCCTAGTTCTCAGGGGGAACTTGACAATAACATGATTTTACATACAATCCCACAACAGACCATAAAAACCCATAAGAGGCAAGGAATGAGCCTATTTTTGTCTACATTTGAGAATAGGGTTGATCAGAAGGGCAGAGTTTCTGTACCTTCGCAGTTTAGAAGCGTTCTGCAGCAGGAAGGAAGAGATTTTGTGGTACTCTACGAGTCGTTCATAAACACGTGTCTTGAGGGCTGTAGCCTGGCGAGACTTGAAGAACTTAATGGGAAAATAGATTCTCTGGATCCGTTCTCCGAAGAGAGAGACGCCTTCGCCACCGTGGTGCTTGGTGGTTCAGCCCAACTGTCCTTCGATGGTAATGGTCGAATAGTCCTACCAAAACATCTCATTGACTTTGCTAGAATAGAGGACAGGGCCATTTTTGTGGGTAAGGGCCAGATATTCGAAATATGGAACAACAGACTATTTGATGAGCATTTGCTGAGAGCGAGGGCTCAGATTGGAAAAAACAAAGGGGTATTCAGAGATGCAAAATAGAACGAATAGTCTGGGACACATACCCGTTATGCTGGGAGAGGTTCTTGGTATCCTAGATCCACAGGATGGGGATCTTATACTGGATGGCACATTCGGTGCAGGGGGATATTCGGCTGCCATACTGGCCAGGAACAGTTCCTGCAGAGTTGTGGGGATTGATAGAGATGAGAACGTTATGGAATTTGTCAAATGGCTGAAGAGTGTCTACGACGATAGATTCACATTTCATAACATCAAGTTCAGCAAAGCCAGAGACGTTGTAGAATGTGACAGTCTAAATGGACTAGTACTTGATCTTGGAGTATCGTCTATGCAACTTGGAGATGATGGGAGAGGTTTCTCCTTTGAGAGGGATGCCAAACTGCTTATGACCATGGGCAGAAACAAAATAAGCGCCTATGATGTGGTTAATGGGTTTAGTCAGGAGCAAATAGCCTCCATAATTTCCAACTATGGGGATGAGCTGAAGAGTAGAACAATAGCTAGAAGAATTTTTGAGCGGCGGAAGATAAAGCTTATAGAAACAACGGTAGAATTGGCAGACATTATAAGGAGCTGTTTCAGGAGTAGGGGAAAGATAGACAATGCCACCAGAACATTTCAGGCCATTAGAATTTTCGTCAATGATGAACTGGAGGAGCTGGAAATCATACTCAGAGACTCTATGGAGCTATTGAAAAATGGTGGTCGTCTGGTGGTCGTGAGCTTTAACTCCCTTGAGGACAGAATTGTTAAGAGGTTTTTTACAGAGAATGGCAACATGAGAAGCAGAAAAACCAATAAATACGGCAACAGCGTCGATGCCGATGACGTACCTAGAGTTGCCTTCAGTGTTGGTGTAAGAAAGCCACTGTTGCCCTCTAGAGAGGAAGTTCTGGATAATGTCAGGTCGAGATCAGCCAAACTCAGATGGGGAATAAGGTGCTAAAGGACATTTTGGAAAACTTCAAGAATACCCTAGTCATAGTAAATCTCTGTCTCCTTCTCACTCTCATTCTAGTCAAAAGGAGAGGATTCCTCATGCAGAGAGATGTGGTGGAGATAGAAACTACTACGGAAAGACTCAGACGAGATATGGAGGAGTTGGACATTGAGCTATCCTATCTTAGAAGTCCAGAGAGACTGAGAGCGATGTGTCTGGATATGGATAGTCCCAGAGGACACATTATGAGCAGAAACGAGATAAGAATTCTTGACGAATTGATACCATTTTATAATCTACAGTACGAAAAAACGGCCGGTTTATTCATCCTAAGATGACACCTAGAGACATCAAAATTCTTCTTATGATGACTATTCTGAGTTTGCTGTTTGCACTGATCCTAGGCCGGATGTTCATCTTCAGTATAGTGCAATATAACTACCCGACTGCCGGGAAAAATATCCTCTCTGGTGACAGAATCAAAAGACGGAGTATAGTGGACAGAAATTATAATCTTATCGCCGGTGATGTGGAAACTAAGACACTGTACATTAATGGAGACCTGCTCGAGGATGAGTCCCTTGTAGCTGAAAAACTCTCAAAAATAATCGGCCTAGACCGCAGACAGATCCACAGTAAACTGACCAATAGAAACACCAAAAGTAGGTATATTCTGATAAAGAGACATATATTTCCTGAGGAGGAAAGCAAAATAAGACAGTTGCCCATAGCCTCTGTGGTGTTTGAGAATAGTCTTTTAAGGTACTATCCCCACGATAACCTATTTTCACATGCCGTTGGATATGTTAATGTTGATGGAAGAGGAATGCTTGGTCTGGAAGAATACTACGATGAATATCTGAAAAATGCTAGTGGCGATCATCTGAGGACAACTCTGGACATCAGAATACAGAGTGTCCTCAGAGAGGAACTGCAGAGAGCCAAAGAATTCTACAGGGCAAATTTTGTCGTTGGCATAGTGGGGGATATAGACACGGGTAATATTCTTGCCACTGTTTCCCTGCCGGATTTTAACCCAAATGATCCCAATGATCGACTGAACACCTTCAACCATGCCAGTTATGGAAACTATGAGCTCGGCTCCATCCTTAAGGTGTTTACCATAGCAAATGGACTAGAACTGGGCCTTATAGGCGAAAACAGTAGATTTGATGTTACCCGGGACATAGGACACGGTAAATTTCTGATAGGGGACATAGACTCCATACGGAACAGAGAAACGCTGAGTACCGGGGAAGTCCTAGCCCTGTCATCGAACATAGGAATCGCCTTGATCGCCAAAAAGATAGGAATAGGCAGACAACTAGAGTTTTTCGAAAGCATCGGTATGCTAGAGAAACTGGACACAGACATCAGGCAGGTTTCGCTGCCCATACAACCCCGGAAATGGAAGGATATAAACCTAATGACCATAGCCTATGGCTATGGTGTAGCCGTTTCCCCTCTCCATGCACTGAGTGCCCTGGGAGGTATAGTTGGTGGCGCTGTTGTCGCCCCTCGGTTCAGCTATGGCTTTAGACCTCAGAGAAAGGTGAGGAAAATATCTAAAAAAACCTCTGAACTCATCAGAAAGTTTCTCAGACTAGTCGTAACGGGGGGAACTGGGAGACTTGCCCACATCGATGGCTATGACATTGGCGGGAAGACAGGAACTGCGAGAAAAATGTCTGTCGGAGGCTACCAGAAGGGAGCCCATCTGGCCTCATTCTTTGGAGCCTGGCCAATAGGAAACCCAAGGTACAGCATAATTATTGTTATCGATAGACCAAAGGAGCCCTCCAGAAAAGACGCGGACGGGACGGGAGGTAGTGTGGCCGCACCTATAGCGAAAGATATCATACTGAAGATAACTCCATTTCTAGAAATGGAGCCTATTAAATGAGATACTTTTATTTCCACCAGGTTTCTAGTTCCGTATAGTCCTGAGTCTTTTCAATGTTTTCCACTATAGGTCTTGTCTGGGAGATTATTCCGGTGACCACCAGACCTCTCCCATGTCCATGGATCACATTTTTTGGATTTCCTCCAGAAGGATTCCCTTAAAAATCTCCACAGCTCTGATGCCACCGCCCATGCCACTGTCCGAGTATATTCTACGCAGAAAGTAGTGCACTATTTCTACAGCATTGGAAATATCCTCTTTGCTCTCCGAATATCGACTGAAGGACTCTGGAATCATAAATAGCCTGTTTTTGTATTTTTCCCCAACCTCTCGACTAACGCAATTTCCAGTTTTTGGTGAAATGTAGTACGCACTGTTATCCACTCCAGTGACAGCGCATCGATTTGTATTTAGCCTAATGCCGAAGAATATTAATATATTCAATAGGAGATCCAGATAATGGGTCAGCAGTTTCGCAGAGGGGAATTCCGTCAGGAAAAGTAGGTTTTTGAACAGTTTGTAGAGGTTTTCCATACTTCCCCTTTCCTTTAGGAATAAATTGACTATAGCCACCGCAGAATTGAGAATGGCCATGGATAGGCTATTATTGAATACATTTCTCAGATAGCCTCTGATCGTGCTCATCTCCAAATCTCTATAGTTGTAACTGTCCACATATCTACACCTAAAACTCAGAAAATCATACACCTGACCAGGACCTAGCACCCTCGACGTTCTTGCAAAAGTCTGAACTATGCCGTTATTTTCGCTAAATATTATTACTCTGGAGCACCTCTCATTGTATTTTTTCACACTGACTAGGATTCCATTGTCACATACTATGGACATTGCATATTCTTCAGACTGAGTTTCAAATATATGTATCCCGTAATCACCGTAGTCAGGGCTGCTATATTTAGAAATATTATCCCTATCCCCTCGATGAAGCCATGAAAGAATATCCTTAGAAATGGCTCCACCTCAAAGAAATTCATAATGGTTTCATAGCTATGGGAGGAGTTTTTACTGGCCAACAGAAGAGCCGTTATGGCTACCATCTGCAATGCTGTCTTATACTTAGCCAATCTCGTAACTGGCAGATCGACACTAATGGATCCTAGAAATTCCCTCAGACCAGAAACCAGGATTTCTCTGCAGACTATCACTATTGATGGTATCAGTATAAAAATACTGTTATCAACACTGACAATCATGAAGAGTGATACAATCGTTATCAATTTATCCGCTATAGGGTCAAAACATTTGCCAAATCTTGACTGCACCTTATACAGTCTGGCAAAATAGCCATCAAAGTAGTCTGTAATGCTGGCCAGCATAAAAAGTGTGGCCACCACAAGGTTAGTTATCTTCCAGGGAACGTAGAATGAGACCACTATTACCGGGATCAGCACGATCCTTGCGGCCGTTAGAAGGTTTGGTAACTTCGACCTATCCATAGATTTATTGCTAATGGCGCGGTCGAACAGTATCAAAAATGCATTTAATAATCAACCATTGTCCTGCCGTTGGAAATCACCCTCCACTTCGTGTTTTCGTTGAATTATCTGTTTTCCACAGCACCCACTGGAAGTATTTTACCACAATACGTTGCTGCTACATCGGTGAGACATATCAGCAATCTACAGATTACGCTTACACTAAAAATACGAAACAGCATCCACTGTGGTCTTTATTCCATATTTCTATCGTTCAAAAGCGGGAAATAATGAGTAACCACACCATACCGCACAGATTGCTATTTAAAAAAAAAGATAATAGACTGCTCTCCAGATTAGTTACTGGTAGTAAATATATGAGAAAAACACTCCTATTCGTTGTTTTATTTTCTTTGGCCGCTGTTGGCAGCTCCTTTGGAGCTGGAGTAACTGTCAGGACCATTGACCACAACTTAGTTCGTGACTGGTGGAGAAAATATGTCGGAAAAAAAGATATACCAAATAATGAAAAAATAACAGAGGTCAAAGGGAAGATTCGAACAGGTATGAATAAAGAACGTGAGAATATACTTAATAAACGCAGTAAGTTTCTCCGGGGTAGACAAAAGTGGGAGATGAGTGGAAAAGATTGGGAAAAAAAGGAGGAACTAGACCAAGAACTGAAAGAGGTTGATGCGGACATAGGGATTCTTTTTAATTCTAATTCTGTTTCTTATTCTATTCCCATAGGTGGTTCTGGCTCCTCGGATAGACCCTGCTGCTGGCGCTGGCCAGAGGGATGCACCTCAGGCTATTACGGTAAAAGCGATGATGACAATTGGACCTGGAACAAGTTTGTCGACAAAACCTCTAAATAACTAGCAACACAACATTTTCTCTCCTCTATACATCCTCAGCTAAGGCTCGCGGCTATAGAGACTAGTTGCCGACCTCTCTGGTACCACCGGCCCATTTGCCGGTGGTCCCGGAGAGAAAGGCTGGAGCTCTGGTGGGGTGCATAAAAAAGAAAAGGAGAAGGTGCTCTTTCAGTGATTTATGCCGAGGACTGCTGATACTCTGGGAAGAATGGCTATTGGCAGCGACCATAGCCAAAATAAAATACTGGAGAATTAAATTGGCCAGAATACCATCCAAAAACGGTGGTGAATTTCTAGAGAAAAATTGTACCGAAAAGACGTGAAAACAGGTGGTGCCGATTACCACATAGTGATGGAGGCTTTGAGATTGCCAGAAAACAAGGTTCGTAGAGATTTTGGAGAGTTAGCGAACCTGCAGAATAGCAGAAAAAATTCGGCCTTTGCCGCCGCAACGATCAGACATATAGGTGATAAACTCTACAATTTCTTCACCGAAAAGAGACCAAACTATTCTCTGGTAGTGGATGGCTATAAGAATTGGGAAGGTAGGGGTGAAAACAGCGTCTATGTCAATACCCTCTGCGGAGCCAATAATTTTCTTCATGCTGTTCCCTATTTTGCCACACTCCTAACCCTAAAGAGAAGCGGAGAGATTCTGATGGGATTTGTGAATTGCTACAGCACTGGGGAAACGTTTTTCGTGTCAAAGGGAAGCGGCGCATTTCTAAATGACAGAAGAATAAGAGTTTCCTCCAGAACCATGGAAGAAAGTACCCTGGTCAGTGTCAAATGTGACCGGAGCAGTGGATTATTCGAGAAGCTGCTGCCAAAATTTGGGCCGCCCAGGGTGACTGGTTGTTATCCTCTGGACATTTGCTATACAGCCTGCGGCAGGTATGATGCCTGTGTGGTTATGGATGGAGATGAGGAGGAGCTGAAACTTGGAAAATTACTTATAACCGAGGCAGGTGGTCTGCATT
>JAITBB010000007.1 GCA_031283795.1 Rickettsiales bacterium | reverse complement strand
GGCATATCTTTCGCTGACACGTATGGCAGGAAAGTAGGTAAACTTAGAATCATCTCCTTTGTATTTACACAACTCGATTCCATCTATTCCTTTTCTAACCGCGTCCATCATATAATCCCCAGCAATTGCATCCGCTATGCTGTACTTTTCAAGATCCATTATCCCGGGAAGTATCTGTTTCTCTCTGTATACGTGCGAATATATGTCCATATAGCGCTCTCTGCTGGCCATAGATCCGTAGGATTTATCTTCCAAACCTAAACGATATAGACTTTTTGACAGGAGGACTCTCCCAACCAATCCCACTGGTTTCCCATCTCTGTCCAGGGTAATTTTCCATTTGGGTTTTTCAAATGTAATTTGACCCGGAAACAAAGTAGCTTTATCTGTGATAAAGGCCGTCCTATCTAAAACGCCATTTACGTTTGTTCTCACTACACTCACTGAACTGCGCCTCTTCTCTTCATATTTGTGTTCAACAAATCCTCTTCTGGAGAGAAACTCCTTCAGAGAAGAAAATACATTCATATATGTACACTCTTCTCTCCCATGCATAACACCGGAAACAAATTCTGTTCTACAATAATATTCCCCATCGGAAACAGTGCCATAGTGCACAGCAGTAGTCTCATCGGGCAGTCTGTTCTTCGAAATCCCACCAGTTTCTTCATCCATCACACTAATGTCATCCATCTTTACAACTTGCTCCGACCGTTTTACTTCTTCTATCACTCCCCTGACCCAATAACCACTGTGTTGAATACTAAAATTAATGCCATTCTCTCTCTCCGGAGTCTTTACAGCGTAGTCCCCATATCCATGCATTAGGCCATTTTTAAAATCGCCCCTGTAGGTATCTCCGTTTGGGAGCTCCAGTGATGCTCTGCCACCTCCAGGTATACCGGACTTTTTGTTAAATGGACCCTCGTAGTGGCCTAGACTAGGAAGTTCACATCTGCTTGAATATACCTCTCCGTCGATTTTTATTTCCTCACAGACAGTTCCATCAATCGCTACACAGCCTGTGATGTACACCGGCACATTATAGTGGACATATTTATCCACTATACAGCGGCCATTCCTAAATAGTCCGGTTCTATACTGCCGTTTGCTTTTACCGAATAGCCCTTCAGCTTTACTTCTCCTTGGGGAACTCTCCGGCTTGTCGTTTCCAGGGTCAGTTGAGATGGTTAGATTTCCACACTTCTCTTTATATTCTCCTACTCTGCTGAAGATTTCAGAGACCTCCTGCTGTACCCCCGTGGGATTTTCGGATAATTCGTACCTATTATTGCTTCTGGCAGAGGAAATAGACACGGAAGCCACAATCAGTCCACCCAGCAGGGCAGTTAAACTTAATTTACTACTAGACATATTAGCACAGTTAGTGGGTTAGTATACAATTAGCAATTGGTCAATTGGGGATGATTATAGCACGATATAAAATCATGTCAATATATTGATTTAGATGGAGAAGATGGCAGGTGGAAGGATCTGGATTCACAATATTCCGCCAGACTCAGATGGCTATGTGCCAGGTAATCAATGTTTCTCCAGTCACCAACTATCTAAAGCGTGTACCAATATTTTCCATCATCTTTTCCAATGCCGAATTTTCAGTATCCGCTCTAACCCGCGTGAATTTGAAGTAATTGCGTATGCGGTCGAACCTAATCATACTTCTAAGAAACCTCCGGATCGAATTAGTAATCTCTCTCCAGCAGCCGCTGCGCACAGCAGCCGCCATTCCTCTAGCCTTGGAATTCACAGTCTCAATACCGTTTTCAAACTGGCACGAATAGGAACATTGTGGGGACCCTAGATAGGTAACTTTTCCACTTCCGTTTCTCTTAGCATTATTACAGGGGCCCTCATACATATAATTGCCCTCTGGTAATTTCGTATGCAATTTTCCGAATCCCTGGGCTTATTGCTCTTATCGATGACTCCTTCATAGTAGTGGCATTTGTCATGAATATCGGGTTCTTTGAAATGAAACATTCCATTCTCTATGGTTTTATCACCAATTCTCTCCTCCGCCACCCTTCTATTTTTCTCCACCTTCAGATATTTTAACTGCTACCATGATCTGTATGTGGCGATGGCAGCATTTCCTGGGCTAGTCCCAGTGCCTGGTCTATGTCAAGCCTTTTTGCAGGATCGGGATTAAGCATTCCCTGTGGCAATCGTTTCCGGGTCTCCGAGTTTTTCAGAGGCGGATCTGTAAATCTAATTCATTTCTCAACAAAATTTATGGATACTGTGAATTTGAAAAATCTCAGGTAGTCAGTAATTACTGAATCCTGTCTCACACCTAGGTCATCCAATATCATTCTCCTCTCTACCTGATACCCTGGCACAGTAAAATCTCCATACTGGACCATTTGTATCAGTTCTTCACTCTACCAAAAAACAAAGTGTCAGCTGATTTAAGGTTACTAACAACCAGTAAGCTATTTTTTCTTATGGGGTTCATTCCCCTTTTTAGCTTTCACATTGGTCTGATCTTCAATATCATCTCCGGCCTGTTCGAATTTCCCTTCGATCTGCTCGAGTCTATGCCTATCACTAATGTGCCCAAGCCTCTTGGCAAATCCCCAGATACTACTAAAAGTATTTGCCAAGTATCCTCCCCTCCGGCTGATATCCTCCTTCTCCCTTTTCTTTTCTTCATTTTTGTCTTTTTCCTTCTCCTTCCCTTTCTCTATATTTTCTACCACCTCGGCGCCATTTTTAAAGTGGCACCTACGAGGAGGATCGTGGGGGCGCTCCGTGGAAATAATCGTTCCCACTCCATCTTCTACACCGTTCGTGCAGGAGCCTCTGTATTCTTTACCATCCGGCAATTGTTTATATAATTCCCCCTTTCCGGTAGGAAGATTGGTGTTGCGATCAAAACGTCCTTCATAGAAATAATAGTCATTCTCTTTATTATGATTCATGAAACTAAATCTTCCCTTACCCAGGAGGGCCCAACTAAATTCACCATCGTAAATGGCTATTATTTCATCTTTAAAATAATAGCGCACCTCTATATCCCCGTCTGCTATTGATACTGGAGAGGGACCTTCCTCCCCCTCGGGAAAATCCCAGATAAAGTTCCCTCTGACCGTTACACTGGAAACTTCGGAGGGACATTTAAAGAATTCACATATTACGTTGATCTTTTTGTCATCATTAGTTTTTTCTATAACACCAACCTGTTTGAGAAAAAATTGTATCTTGGAGATGTCTAGAGTGCCCTTGCAGAAATATGTTGTGTTTCCTTCCTGCAGAACTTTCCTTTGAATTTCTTCTCCCATTCTATCTACCATCCATATTCGCGCATATTTACCCCAGACACGTCTCCATCCTTCCGTATACTCATTTACACACTCTTCTATTTTTCTATTTATTTCTTTTCTATCTATTTCCTCTTTATCTTCATCTTTTCCTCTTTCTTTTTCCTTTTCCTTTTCTTCTTCGTCGTCATCGAACAAATCCATTGCCTTAAACAATGACATATCATATACCGGCTGCTGTTGATTCTGCTGTGATAGATAGGGTTGTTGGGGTTGATTATAGGGTCGTGTCTGCGAAAAACCAAACGGGGACATTGACGAAGACGCCGACTGCTGCCCCACTACCGGCTGGAACCCGGAACTCTGTGAATAGCTCTGCTGTTGATTCTGCTGTGATAGATAGGGTTGTTGGAATTGACTATTGAACTGTGTTTGTAGCTGTGGTACTCCTCCCGGTTGACCAGAACCAAATGAGAGCACTGATGAAGATGTCGACTGCTGCTGATTAAACGCTGATGTAAGTGGCTGTTGATTTTGCAGTGATTGCGGGTATTGCTGCTGCCCCATTCCCGGCTGGAACCCTGAACTCTGTGAATAGCTCTGCTGCTGTAGTATTCCTTGACCAGAACTAGATGGAGATATTGGTGAGAGTGGCGACTGCTGTACTCCCGGGTATCCAAAATTCTGTTGTTGATTCCGTTGTATATTGTGCTGCTGAAGAATCTGTTGTTGTTGGTTGAGTACTGGAGTGGGCTGCTTCAGCTGACCAGGATAGGTTGGCTGTGGTTGAACCTGCTGCTGTAGC
>JAITBB010000081.1 GCA_031283795.1 Rickettsiales bacterium | reverse complement strand
CATAGAGTTCAAAGAGTTCCGGAAACCGAGTCAAAGGGCCGGGTGCATACGTCGGCTGCCACTGTGGCTGTGCTTCCGGAGGTGGAGGATGTTGACATAAAAATAAACGAGAAGGACCTTGAAATAACTGTCTGCAGGGCAGGGGGACCCGGGGGCCAGTGTGTTAACACTACCGACAGTGCCGTTAGAATCGTGCACTTGCCAACCGGCATAACGGTCAGACAGCAGGATGAGAAATCTCAACACCAGAACAAGGACAAGGCTATGAAAATTCTGAGGGCTAAGCTCTATGATATGGAGAGGTCAAAGAAGGATCGGGAGAGGGCATTGGAACGAAGGGAACAGGTTGGCAGTGGAGACAGGTCTGAGAAAATAAGGACCTATAATTATCCCCAGAACAGAGTTACAGATCATAGAATAAATATGACCATCTATAGAATAGATCAAATAACCGGAGAGGGGGATCTCGATGAGATTATCGATGCCCTCATAGCCGATGACGAAGCGAAGAAGATATGTATGCAGAATTATTGAAAAATGGATTTGGATGAGCTCTGAACATAGATGCTAGAATATTAGTCAGACATACCAGTAGAACTGTAGCCCAGAGCTAAGAGGGGGAAGTTGGACTTATAGCTCCGGACTCTCGGACTAAAAATTCTTCGCAATGGGAGCGGGTCAAACTGTCGCTTACTCTGTGGTTGTAATGGATGTGACTGAGACCAGAGAATTCATAAAGGATACCCTGCCGCTACTAGACTTTCTCAAGTTTTCCAGAAAAGACACCTCAACCTGTCTAGGATAGCATTGCTCATATTTCATATAGCCATAATTTTTGCTATATCTGTAAACCGCATGCAGCACATAGTGCCTATTGGCGACCCTTCCAAGGTAGAGCATCACATGGCCGGGAAAATATAAAATACTACCAGTCCTTGTGCCATTTAAAACTCTACTCACCCTCATGGTCTGCATATTGCCAAAAAAATAGTAATACATATTACTTGCACCATGGCTGCTGCTGAAAAGTTTAGAATCTCCCATAGTCCGTTGTTTTGATGAATTTCTTGGCAGTCTGAGGCCAAAAACGCTATAGACGTTGAGAACTAGACCACTACAGTCGATTCCATTGTCGGCGGAACCCCACTCATATGGTGTTCCATAGTACTTCATAGCCTGCTCTACGATGTTTTTTTCACTGTAGGCAAGATAGCTCCTATGTAGGCCAGGACCTTTTTCCAGCTTGATATTTCGGAAATAGAGAAGGCCATTTTTATCCCTCATGGGGAATTTTATAGTGTAGAACTCTCTATTTTCGTCCTCTAGCTTTAGTCTAACCCCCATATCAAGGTAGCTGCCATTGATCAACTCATTTTTAGAAATTACCACTAAAAAATCATTCATATTGATATGGTTTGCAAATTCATCTCTACTGGTAAGAGCAATGTTTTTAGTCCTTATCCATCCCATAACATTGTTGTAGGTTCGCACAAAGGACCAGACCCCATCCATGGTTTTGTGCAGAACAACTAGTGGATCGCCAAATTTAACGCTAGTGCCCTGTACTCTATCCATGCTCTGGTCACAGAAGATGCGCAAATCGGTGGGTATTATTCTGATATTCGATTTTTCTGTGACCACAGCATAGGAAATTTCATTCCTCTCTAGCAGAGAATCGAAATTATAGTAATTATCATTGGGGATACTCTGGAAGAATTTATCGGCAATGATTTTGATCATATCCACTATGATCTCTCTGGCTATAGAGGTTTCATAGTCCAGCAAATTGTACGTTGCTAGTTCTCTGGGAATGCTTTTGTAGATCTCAATCATCCTGGAATTTATTTCGGCATTGATTTTCTCTATTTTCTCAGCATCTGCTATTATGGCTGTACTATAGTTTCTTTCGTTTACCCAGTAATTTAGAGGATTAGTCTCAACATATTTATACAGATCTCCATGTTTGCGATCATCGTACATTCTATGTAGCGAAGGCAAAGACAAAACCACGATAGTCAAAAATATAATGTAAATTACCCATAGGTTCTTTTGTCTGCACTCCCTGCTGCCCATATTCCTCCTATCGGCTTATGAATTAAAGTTGTGCTCCCAGGCCTGGTAGTCCCGAAGAATTTGCAGGCACTCTCAGAGGTAAAAACAGATTCGGACTATCTCTTACTGAATACCTGACCCTTACGAGCCTTTTTGAGACCAGGTTTTTTCCTTTCGACAACTCTCGGATCCCGTGTCAGAAGACCGGACAATTTCAACTCAGTCCTGTAGGCCTCGGGATTGTGTGCCAGCATGGCCTTAGCTATGGCATGTTTCAGTGCCCCGGCCTGACCGGACAGACCTCCACCATTGACAAAACAGGTTACATCAAATTGGCCCTGGGTATTGGTTACAGTGAACGGGACATTAACCATGACCTCCAGTATTGGTCTTCTAAAGTACTCCAGTGCTCCTATGTTGTTCACAATTATATTGCCATTGCCTCTATAGAGCCAAACCCTAGCTACTGCATCCTTTCTTTTTCCTGTGGCATAGACTCTTCCGCTCCTATCCACGGCAGATTTACTCTCGATATCTTTTCTTAGAATTTTAACTTGCACATCAGAGACTTTTTCCACCTCAATCTTCTCGGGGCCTGGAGCCGTGCTGACCCTGTGTTTCTCATCAACTCTACTCATATCTCCTCTCTCATCATCAATGACTTTACCTCTGATGATCCTCTCCTCATCGACATTCTTGGACACAGCTTTTTCCTCGGCCTTCTTCGGAAAAACTTTGATCGTCGGTCTCTTCATTATACTTTTTTTTATATCTTTAACCATGGTTTACTCCTACCTCTTTCTGGAATTTTTTCTGCTCATAGTCCTGATGTCGAGTGTCTCCGGTTTTTGTCCCTCATGGGGATGGGAGCTCCCTGCATACACGTGCAATTTTCTCATGACACTTCTTCCCAGTGGGCTCCTTGTGATCATTCTACGAACGGCGTTTGTAACAATCCTCTCCGGAGTGTCCGCCCTCATGCTCCTCATGGTTCTAAACTTTATACCGCCTATATGGCCGGTGTGCCAATAGAACCTCTTTAGCTCCTTGCTTCCTGTCAGAACCACATTCCTAGCATTTATTATGACTATATGATCCCCACAGTCTATATTCGGCGTAAAATAAACTTTCCCTTTCCCTCGAAGATAATTCGCCACCACCACGGCCATTCTTCCAAGAACCAGACCCGAGGCATCAACGAGGTACCATTTTCGCTCAACATCATCCGGCGTAGCGGAAAACGTCCTAACTATACTCCTTACCATAAAAGATAGTCACACCCAAAATTAAACTCACACTAACACTCTACCCACAAACACGCCCAAACCTGCTAGGCGTATGGACCAGCTCAGGCTATAGCTCTCTCTTTATAAGTCAAGCTCAGAATAAATAAATAGTTCGAGACTACTTAGCAATAGTTGTAGACACTAGCCAGAATCCCCCGACATAATCTACCAGACAATTGATTATCTGGACAAAAACACTTAATTGTTTATCTGGCCTCCAGACTCTTCAGATAACTATGTTCCACGGCTTTTCCGATCCAATGAAATAAATTTTTATAACATATACTGTATTGACATATTAAAAAACATAAATACAATCTTCAGTTGTATAGGTGATATACATTTTCTATATTTTCCATAATATCTCTAAGAGACGGCTTTGGCCGTCTCGAGATTTTCTGTCCTCCTGAGTTGATGGTTGGAGTTCCCTATTGTTGGGAAGACCGCCGGGGTGGCTCCAATATATTCCCTGGATTATTAATTTTCTCAGCTCTACTATAGCTCCAACAATTCTGAATTTAGGAGATTTTGCGAGGGATTCTGCTACTATTTTTGTTTCTAGGGCCCGGTGCCTTTGGAGAAGGTAAAAATAATGTCCTCATCATAGAGGGGAGCCGTGTAAACTCTGAGATTAAAAAATCGGTGGTCTCCGTTGGGGGCGGCGTTAAAATAACCCAGGGTGAATATAATATTACCGCCGATAGCGTTGTCTACGATAGGGAAAATGGAAAGATCTATCTGGACAGAAAGGTGAAAATGGTGGACGGCGAAAAAAATAATATGTTCGCCGAGAGGGCTGAAATATCGTCAAATCTGACCATGGGCACGTTCAATAACGCTGGAATCATTCTCAATAGAGGAATCAGCATAGTTTCTGAACGGATGGAGAAGGAGGATGACTATAATTACTTTGGCTACAACTCCACCTACTATTTTTGTCCCAATAGCGATCTGGACACAAATTTATCCTACGATGACATTATGCTCCAAATGGAAAAGGATAAAATCCAGGTGTTGTCCATCTATTCGAAGAAATCACATGTAGATAGGAATAAAAAAAGAATATATCTTGACAATGTGTTCATTAGATTTTTCAACATACCATTTTTCTACCTACCCCGTCTAGTCACGAGCCGAGAGCTGGATGTGAGGGTTTCTGGTCCATCTTCGCCATCTCTGAGCAAAAGGAGCTACTATGGCTATGGTATATCTCTGCCCATAAAACTCTATTTCCTGGACAATCTGGACATCATATTAGAACCCCTTGTGTATCAGAGGGGTAATTTCCTCCTCAACTCGGTCGTCAGGTTTTCGAAGGGGGAGAGGTTCTACATGGATTTCCTTAGTAGTCATATTTACGATAACAACCAGTCTGAGAATATAAAAAACATGAACAATACTAGTGAGGAGGACGAGGGTGTCCATAGAAACGCCCGAATGTCGTATAAATTAGCCTCCGAAGTGTATCTTGGCAATGAAATCTACGTGACCGGCAACGTAGGTTATGTTAGTGATCCCTATGTGGTCAGAGACTACTTTGGCGACCTTAGAGAGACATTGGAATCTAGTGTTTCCATTCTGAAGATGTATGAGAGGAGCCATTTAAAACTGGATACTTTTAGCTTCCAGCAGATAAGAGAGCGCAGCAATGCCGGAGTCTCTGAGACTCCGCACTTCCTTTTGGCACTGGAACAGCAGTATAGCAGTGACAGTCTGGCTGGTATGGCTAACACCAGATTCTATCTGAAAACCAGTGCAGCGGATGCACTAAATTCCTTTAGGAATAGAGACAGAGAATATGGTAAATTCAATTTGGACCTTGGCCTTGGGAATGCGAATATTCTGAATGGTCTCTATATAGCCATGGATCTGGCACTGCACTCCAGTTTTTACTATAGAGTCTATGGAAATGGAACCAATGGTGATAATTCAAGGGTATACCCAGAATTTTCGCTGAAGCTATCCTATCCATTCTTTATTCCCGGTGGAATAGTCATAGATCCGGTTCTACAGTACTTCGGCAGCAGAAAGAGATCTATGAATATTCTGGATATGGATAGTAAAAACTCTGAACTGAATATGAACAATCTATTTTCGGCCAACAGGTATAGTGGCCATGACCTTATAGAAACGGGCAACAGAATCAACTATGGTATCCGAGCCATGTCCGGTACTCCAATTGGCGAGTTTACGCTTAGTCTGGGTCAGGGCTATAGAGATTTCATTGACAATAGACATAGAATAGGTTTTTTTGAGAGGGAATTTTCCCATATCCTGCTGGCATTCAACTATACCTATGGTGGCACTTCGGTTGACTACATAAACTACATCGATGGCCGGGACTTTAAGTTGGATAGAGAAGATCTATTTCTCAATATGCTATATAGAAAACTATCTCTCAGCGTCTCCTACAGTCATAGGAGTGCTAGAAGTAGAGTGGAGGGAAAGGAACAGACACAGATAAACACTCTACTGGGCTATAGAATAACAGAGAAACTTCACTCTCGCTTGGAAATTAGCAATGATCTACGACTGCGAAGAGTTACCGGGTTTGGAATGGGTATTATCTACGAAGATGGTTGCTATGTGACAAAATTTGCCATAGGCCGACGAAATTTTGAAAATTTCTTCGATCGAAATGACACGTCCATCAGCTTTAATTTTAGAATAAAGAACTAGCAAATGAGCGGGAAAATTATTAGTCTGGTAGTTGACAGAACCCAGGAGGATATGGGTCTCGATAGATTTCTGCGGGTAAAATATCCCAATGGCAGAATTACAGACATTTGGAAATTCATAAGAAAGAGGGAAATTACTGTCAATGGCATGAAGGTGGGACAAAATTACAGGCTAAGGAGCTGCGACCTGATTAGATTCTCAGATTTTGTAGAGAAGGTCCTGAGGAATCCATTGAAATGTGACAGAGGTGGAACCGACAGAACTGTGGATCGGTCCGAAGAGAAAGACGTAGTGGCGATGGTTGGCTGTAGCAGGCTTCTGATGGATAATATCATATACGAGGATGATGATCTGCTGGTCATAGATAAACCCTATGGTCTGCCAGTGCAGGGGGGTACCAGCATAGGAATGAGTGTTGACAGGATGCTAAAAAACATATCTAGCGGTGGCGGACAGCCCAGATTGGTCCATCGTCTAGATAGGTACACTACCGGAGTACTCATTATGGCAAAGAATCCGTCAATGGCCAAGGGGCTAGCAAAAATTTTCAGGAGCCGGGAGAATATCAGGAAAGAGTATCTTCTCATCGCCAAAGGGCAGATGGCCAGGACTAGCAGCTCCATAGACTATCCTCTGACTAAGAAATATGAGAGTGGGGTGGAAAAGGTCTATGTGGACAGACTGGGTGGCCAGGAGGCACTCACCAACTACAGCGTCCTATCCTATTCCAGAGACTATGATTTATCCTTCGTCAGGGCGGAAATAGTAACGGGTCGAACACATCAGATTAGAGTCCACTTCAGAGAAATTGGCAGTCCGCTGCTGGGAGATTTTAAGTATGGTGGCGAAGACGCCGGAGGAGGGATCACCACTAAGTTGCAACTACATTCCCACAGGGCCACTCTGAAGATATTCCAGAGAGAACATATGTTCGTCGCTAGAATCCCAAAACACATGGAAAAGATTCTGGACAGAGTCTTTGGAAATTGGAGGGAATTTCTCTAGTGAGTTTTCCATTACCCTATTCCGGTGTCATCAATAGGACAGGGCAGGCGTGGGGTCCGGGACTTGCATTTAGGACCTCAGAGGAATATTATGGCCGAGCGGTAAAATATTTTATATGTTTTTGAATAATTTGGAGAATAATTTTCTCATCGATAGTCATTGCCATCTGCTGCACCTTGCTGGTCAAGGAAAAAATATTGACGAGGTTATGGAGAGGGCTCACTCCAGCGGAGTGGCAATAATAAATAACGTTTGTGCCAGCATTGATGAGGTGCCAGAGCTGATTCGAGTTACCAGTGGCTATGACAATGTGTTCTGCTCCGTGGGGCACCATCCAGATGAGCTATTGACCAGAAAGATCACACTGGATGAGATAATGCAGCATACCGATAATGAAAAGGTTGTGGCCATAGGGGAATCTGGATTGGACTATCACCATAATTCTGAAAATAGGGCGGATCAGATCAGAAACTTTGAAATGCATATAGAGTCGAGTAGACGAAGTAATCTGCCGCTGATTATCCATACCAGAGAGGCTGACAGTGACATGATTGAAATTTTAAAATCCGAAAGTAGGAACGGTCAGTTTAGGTTTGTTCTGCACTGCTTCTGCTCTGAAAAAGAATTAGCCTGGACCGGACTTGACCTCGGTGGATTCATATCATTTTCCGGCATATTGACCTTCAGAAATGCTGTCGAAGTGCAGAACATTGCCAAAAACACACCTCCGGACAGGGTAATTGTGGAGACAGATTCCCCCTATCTAGCTCCAGTGCCCCATAGAGGAAAGGTGAACGAGCCAGCCTATGTCAAACACGTTGTGGAATTTCTGTCGCATCTATTGGGTGAAGACTATGATCTGATATCTAGAAGGACGTCTCAAAATACCCTGAGACTTTTTGACAGGATGGTGCGCTAACTCTGTCGAAAAGGAAGTTCCGGGGATTTCTGGCAGAAGGAATTGGACTAGTGGGAGCTTAGCCAGTTATAACTGGTATTCCTGCTGGTGCTGTGCCGATCAAAAATAGTTTTGCGCGGACATTTCTGTAATCCTTGAAAAATAGATTACGGATGTGTACAATGCTGAGCATATTGTATCAAGTGAGAATGAATGTCAGAAGAAGCCGAAGATAGGCAGGGAGATGTGGTGAGTGTGGACATTTCGGATGAGATGAAGAAGTCCTACCTGGACTATGCGATGAGTATAATAGTGTCGAGGGCAATTCCAGACGTTTGCGATGGCCTGAAGCCAGTGCACAGGAGAATACTGTATTCCATGTACGAGTGTGGCTACGAATATGGCAAGCCCTTCAGGAAGTGTGCTAAGATAGTGGGAGACGTGATGGGCAAGTACCATCCCCATGGTGATAGCTCCATCTATGAGGCTCTGGTTAGAATGGCTCAGGATTTTTCCATGGCAGTTCCACTGATAAATGGCCAGGGAAATTTTGGCTCCATAGATGATGACCCTCCGGCAGCTCAGAGATATACCGAGGCTAGGATGGAGAAGATTTCTAACTCTATGGTGGATGATCTGGATAAAGACACCGTTGATTTCGTGGCAAACTACGATGGGACGGAAAAAGAACCCTGTGTTCTGCCGGCAAAATTCCCAAATCTTCTGGTGAATGGAAGCGCTGGAATTGCTGTGGGAATGGCGACGAATGTACCTCCCCATAATCTTGGAGAGGTGATTAGCGCTGCGGTTGAATACATAGATAATCCAGGAATCACTGTGGAAGAGCTGCTCAATATAATCCCTGCTCCGGATTTTCCTACCGGTTGTCTGATCATTGGAAGGAGCGGCTATGCCCAGGCCGCTAGAACAGGACGAGGCTCTGTGATAATGAGGGGTGAAACCTTCATAGAGGAGAAAAAGGGTAGGGAGTCTATAATAATAAAATCTATACCGTTCCAGGTGATTAAATCAAAACTTGTGGAGAAGATAGCTGAGCTGGTGAGGGAAAAGAAAATTGAGGGGATCTCTGATCTGAGGGATGAATCCAGTAAGGAGGGTATACGCGTGGTGATAGAGTTGAAAAAGGATGTTATGAGTGAGGTGATTCTGAACCAACTGTATTCCTTTACTCCGCTGCAGTCGAATTTTCCGGTTAACATGCTTGCTCTCAGTAGGGGTAAGCCGGAGCTTTTCAATCTATTGGATATCCTAGGGCTATTTATTGACTTCAGGAGAGAGACTGTCACCAGGAGAACACAATTTCTGCTGCAGAAGGATAGGGAGAG
>JAITBB010000020.1 GCA_031283795.1 Rickettsiales bacterium | reverse complement strand
AACCCAACATTCTCACATACGCCCCCATCAAAATGGACTCCTTCGGTGCCCAGCAGATACTCTTTAATGGCTAATCCTCCGGAGTAACCACCAATGCTTCCATCGGAGCGTATTACTCTGTGGCAGGGAATGAATATGGCAATTGGATTTTTTCCACAGGCCCCACCCACAGCTCTAGTAGCATTTTTGTTGCCCAGAGTCACCGCCAGCTGAGCATAGCTAACCGTGTGGCCAAAGGGTATATCCAGTAGGGCCATCCATATTCTGCGCTGGAATAATGAACCTCCCTGTGGTTTGAGATCCAGATCGAAGTTCCTCCTAACTCCCTCCAGATACTCCGTCAGCTGCCTATGGGCCTTTCTGGTAGCTGCGGTTTCTTCCTCTTCCGTAGGGTATTCACAGTCCTTTGCATTAAAACGTAAACTCACTATAGCATCGCCTCTGGATCCAATGCATATGTTTCCGATTTTAGTGTCATAGCAGCACCTACGCTCATCTTCGTAGTTCATCACATATTATCCATCAAAGTTATCATCATAATTGACACGCTCCCAAAATAAAAAACATCACTCCTCCTGCTCCCTTAGTAGCTGGCTCACTTTTCCCTGGGCATATCCTATGTAGTGGTGATCAAATCTATATATCTGGGAATCAATCTCTAGAGCTTTTCTTGCGTAGAACAGAGCCTCCCGCTTTCTATTGGTATGTCCATAGAAATCCGCCATATAGCAGTAAAGCGTACTGAGCTGTTTTCTTGTGTTCTTCAGCTCTCTTTCGGCCTTTAGGTACAGTGCCTCTGCATTTCCTACTCCGCTCTGCTCTGCGATGAAGCCAGAGATAATACTATTGCAGCAGCCTATCCCAATACCGCTGTCCCTATAGATCTTATCTAAATCCCTATACAGAGTAGTGATTTCGGAAAATGTGTCACTAGTTTTACCAATTTGAGACTTTAGATTAGCCAATTTTTCCATGACTAGCACCTTTCTATAGACATCATGGTTATTTTTTATGAGACCGTTCGCAACATCCAGATACCTAATTGCCAGTTCCGGATTTCTACTGTGAGAAGAAAAATCCAGCATATAGGCCATATGCATATGGGATTGGTAGTCAGGAACCTCCTCTCTGTGCCTTTCTCCCTCGTTGATGGCCACGAGACAGGCATCCGCCGCTTTTTTCTCATCTCCTAGATATTCGTGGTTTAGACATTCCAGATACTTAGACTTCGAGTACAGAAGCCTGTCGCCAGTCTTCCTCGATCTATTCGCCGCCATGGTCGCAAACTTAAGCCCATTTAGATAATTACCATAGCTATAGTAGGCATCCGACAGTTTAAGTAGAAGGCCCACGTATGCCTTTGGCCTAAGCCTTCCTACGCTTAGGGCGTATTTATAGTAATTTATGGCCTCTAAATTATTTCCTCGAATCATCATAATATCTCCAAGACTGGTGAGAACACCAGCCTTATCTCTATCCTTTTCCTTAAAATCCAGAATAACCAAACTATTTACATAGTGTGCTAGGGCATTTTCATAGTCCCTCTTTGCCATATAGAGATCTGCTAACATTTTATAGGTATCACTCAGATTTGTCCTGTGACTGCTATTGGCCGCCATGGAGGATACGGTCAGGAGTGTATCTATGGCCTCATCGTATCTACAATTTTTGCGATAGAACTTAGCCAAAAGGAGATAATTCTGAATATCAAACCGGTCACTCTCCACAGCCTTTCTATAGAAACTCTCCGTTGGACTAAATTCATCAAAATTCATATCGCTGGCCAGTGCCATCATCAGGTACCTTTTGGAAATTGAATGACCAGTGAGACGTACAAGATTAACCAGCCCTACTTTTCCCCGCAAATCAGAAACTGCGCCATTCTTCAGGATCGAAAATAGGGCAGCCCTCTCTGTCTTTCTAAGAAAGCCCTCTCTTTCTAGATCGTAGATAATATTTATTAATACAGAGTATATATCGTGATAGTACTTTGCACTATCACTGGCAGTCATGCAGGAGTCTAGCATCCTTTCACTATTCTGCCTAAGATAGGTATTGATACTCTTCGACCCAATTTGCATGTATCTTCTGGTAAACTTTCTTGCCGGACCGGTTCGAGAGACCAACAACACGGTGGAAAGCACCAGTGTGGTAAGCAAAATGGTGCGCACACCAAACCTGATTCTATTGCTACCCATTATACCAACCAGAGGTTAACCATGCCTATCAGTATTGCACTAGTCCAATAAAAAGACAATATGCCAAGGGCGCTCTGGGGAACCAGTGGACTAATTCCGCCAGCGGTGAACTAACCACGGTATGAACAATCCAAAACAATAGGTTAGCATTTTCACCGGCCACATCTCGAATATCTCAAAAATAGCCGTTAGTTCAGATTTTATATATACATCCCACTTTCTTTCCCCTCCTATTTTCCCTATTTTATCGTTTTGAGCGGTGTTTGGAGTTTTTGCATAGCCGTTCAACTTACCTCAATAAAAAAAATATTTCTCTATAAAATAACGTTCAATACTACCTGTAAAATAGCTTTTTATAAATACTACCCGGTGGTTCTCTTCACGAGAAATCAAATTTTCCCACTGGGTCCCATGGAGTTCGGAACAGGTGGCCACCATAGGGTACTATTTCCACTAGATCCTGCCGAGGTAGTTCATATCTTGATTATTTCATGGTACCAATGTTACCTATGGGGGGGGTTGACCAGTTAGAAATTTCGTGTTATAATAGGCTAGGGATTTTTTGGGAAATACATGAAGAAATGTATATGGTTTTTCTTTCTTGCGGGACTTTTTATGTTATCCGCGTCTAGAGACCGAGTTAACGCTTTACCTAAAGGCCGTGATAGTGGCGGTGGTGGAAGCTGGCCGGGCAACAATACTTCGGCTGAAGGTTATGGTTTTGGCAACTGCGATAGCGGTGGCGGTGGCGGCGGAAGCTGGTCGGATGGTAGACTAATTTATAGAAGGATGATAGAAACTTTACTTAGAGGCCATGGTAATGGCGGTGGCGGCGGAAGCTGGCCGGGCAACAATACTTCGGCTGAAGGTTATGGTT
>JAITBB010000094.1 GCA_031283795.1 Rickettsiales bacterium | reverse complement strand
ATAGGAGAAGCTATGAAAATGTTGAAATATGTATATGCCGATGGCACAGAGGTAAACGAAGCCCGATTCAGAGCCCAGAATGATGAATATTCGAGAATAACTGTGGCTAGAGATGAGGGAATGGAGAAGGGTATAGAGAAGGGTCTAAGGATTGGTAGACGGGAAGGTCTAAAAATAGCTCTGGGAGAAAGAGTAGAGAGATATAAACAGAAGGGTAAATATAAAGGTCTGGAGAAGGAAATGGAGAAGGGTAAACAG
The DNA here is from genome assembly GCA_031283795.1 of Rickettsiales bacterium. Taxonomy (GTDB): domain Bacteria; phylum Pseudomonadota; class Alphaproteobacteria; order Rickettsiales; family UBA1997; genus CALXRO01. The sequence continues at coordinate 2,647 of JAITBB010000094.1, read as the reverse complement.
AAAGGTAAGCATAGGGATCCAGAGAAGGGAATGGAGAAGGGTATAGAGATCGGTAAACAGAGAACTGCATTAGCAATGCTGGAGAATGGCATAGCGATGGATATTATAGTCAAGTGTACCGGCCTTTCCGAGAGAGAAATCATGGGTCTAGAGAACAACAGATAGGATAGATTGGGAAGGGGTCCGATTGGTTTTTGCCAGTAGTTGAGAGCCTGCTAGCGGCACAGATTTCTCCGCTAGCTCCGTGGCGATGTGGAAACAGGAAAATTTTCCAGGGTAGAGAGGAAATGAAACCCAGAGGCTGGCAAAGGGGTTAGACTATAAACCAACTGCTCTCCTCCGGAGAAAAATAGAAAACCTCCCTAGAACCAGAGTGGGGAGTTGTGCCAGAAGAATCGTTGGAAGACTTTTTGATGACCCAGAAGATTCTTACATCTTTGTTCGCTATGGCAGGCTAGGTGTGGTTTTTCGAGAAATTTATATACTCTAGACTGATTGCCATTATGATGGGGCAGTGTCAATGGATAGGATCCAACTAGAGGAATTTTTCACCACTCATAAGATTTTCTAGCAGCAAATCTACATTTCTTCTTCTGGCTGTGGGAGTTTTCAGAGTAATTATTCTGTACAGTATGCGTTTTTTTCTACCAATACTCAGCCCATTAAAAATATCCCGAGCTTTTTCATTAGCTAAAAACCCCTCTTCCAACTCTCCTGGAATAAGTAAGTCTTCGACGGAATCCAACAGAAAGTAATAACCTTTGGATTTCGCCCTCTCTATTACCTCCTGACCATAGGCTGTCATAAGATTCTGTTCGATGAGTTCGGCTATTTTATTCCTGTTGAATCTGGACCACAGACTATCTGGTCGTCGAGGAGAGAAATACTGTCTTAGTCTTTTGTCATCGATTACTCTGACTGTACTATCTATCCACCCAAAGCACAGAGCCTCATCTCTAGCCTGCTGGTAGATAAGTCCCCGAGGATGACCGACCTTTGTTGGTCTTCTGGGAAATATCAGCCAAACGCCGGCGGATTTCCTACAATTGCTAAGCAGCCACTCTCTCCACTCTCTTCTGGATTTAAATTGAATAGTCTCCTGGATCAAACTAGGCCACCCTGGTAAAATTATATAGAAACACCACTCCTCTGCATGTTCCACATACTTCGGAACAGTCCATTTTTGTTATCCAGTAACTCTTTCCTGGAGCCGTCCTCAATGATTTTGCCATTATCAAAGACTATTATCCTATCTAGATAGTTAAGTGTTGATAGTCTATGGGCTATTACAATTACTGTCTTGTCCACCATGTGTTTTCTTATGGTATCCTGAATTTCTCTCTCGGTCAGGCTATCAAGGGAAGAGGTTGCCTCGTCCAGCACAAGAATCTTACTGTTCTTTAGAATTACTGTAGCAATGGCTATTCTCTGTCTCTGGCCTCCGCTCAATTTTAATCCCCTGTCACCAACTATGCTGTCAAAGCCCTTATCCAGTCTAGCCACAAATTCATAGCAATTTGACTTTATGCTAGCCTCCTTTATTTCATCAAAGCTCACTCCGGCCTTACCATAGGCTATATTCTCCCCTATGGTTCTATGAAAAAGTGCCGGTTCCTGAGGCACATAGGATATGTTCTTTCTCAAACTTTCCTGTGTTACGTCAGTCTTTATGTCATAACCATCTATGAGTATGCTGCCGGCAGTTGTCTCGTAGATTCGCATGAGCAGAGAGACTAGGCTACTCTTTCCTGCCCCGCTGTAGCCAACTATGCCAACCTTCTGGTTAGCCTCTATGGTAAAATTTAGGTTTTCGAAGACGTAGGGTTTACTCTCTTCATATTTGAAATACACATTCCTGAACTCAATTTTTCCATTACCAATCACAATATCCCGGGCACTGGGGGCATTCACAATTCTATGCTTTACTATCAGGGTTTTAATGGCCTTGTTCATCTCGGCAAATAGCTCAGTACTTTCCATGAATCTCTGTGTAGCCATCTTGATCCACCAGAAAATGGAGGTTGTGGTTTGTATAATGAACATCAGATCTCCTAGGCTTATCGTTCCTTCTCTATAGAGGGAAAAACCTATGGACGATAGAGAACATAGTAGCGTACACATGGATAGAAAATTGAACACATCCACCATAGCCCTCATAAATTGTCGCTCTGATCTCTTCTTGATTATACCCAGACTCTGCTTTTTGATGTTGGCCTTTTCAAATTTTTCTCTAGAAAAACTCTTTACCCCTAGAATGTTGACCAGACAGTCCATAATTTTGCCAGAGCAGATACTCTCTGCAGCCGCGATGTCTTCAGATTTTTTCTCCAGTTTGTTCATAAAGGAATAAAAAATAAGCAGATACACCGTTGTTAGAACGATCATGGTCAGACCAAGATATACATTCTTTATGGTGAATAGACTCACCAGAGCCAAGAGGGTTAGTAGACTAGAGAAGAGGTCAAAACAGTTATCTATGAAATATGTGATATCACCAACGATATCGTTGATTTTGCTATTAAGAGTACCTGGAAGATTTTCAACAAAAAAACTATTAGACTGCTTCAGCAGATGCTGGAAAATCGACAGCCTCACCTCCTCCTTCAGCTTAAACATGAAGGGGAAAGATAATTTTCTGTTGACGACC
>JAITBB010000062.1 GCA_031283795.1 Rickettsiales bacterium | reverse complement strand
GCTCACCTATCTCACTCTGGTCACCTCCCAACGCCTTCAATGCAGAACCCCTGATAACCGGTGTGCTGTCCCCGGGGAATCCATAGGAACTAAGAAGATCTCTCACCTCCATCTCCACCAGGTCCACCAGCTCAGCGTCGTCCATCATATCAACCTTATTCAAAAACACAACTATATAAGGAACACCCACCTGCTTAGCCAGCAGAATATGTTCCCTCGTCTGAGGCATGGGTCCATCAGCCGCTGACACAACCAATATGGCGCCATCCATCTGGGCGGCACCGGTTATCATATTCTTAATGTAGTCCGCATGGCCAGGGCAGTCCACATGGGCATAGTGCCTATTAGGGGTCTCGTATTCTACATGGGCCGTATTAATCGTTATCCCCCTCTCTTTCTCCTCTGGACTGCTATCTATTTCATCGTAGGCCCTAACCCGCACGTTCTTATTTGACTTTCCAAGAACAGTGGTTATGGCGGCAGTTAGAGTCGTCTTACCATGATCGACATGTCCAATCGTACCAACATTTACGTGCGGCTTGGTTCTCTGAAAAGTTTCCTTACACATATTCTCTATAACCTTTAACAATTAATAAACGGTGCGGGTGATGGGAATCGAACCCACGTAAATAGCTTGGAAGGCTAACGCTCTACCATTGAGCTACACCCGCCACTACCGGGCATATTCTTCCTCCTACTCCGAGAAAAAGTAGAACGAAACCAATACAATTGCCACCAATCTAGGCAATAAAAATTAAATTGCAAGCGGGCACAAAATGTTGTGTGATAAACAGAGATTGAACAGAGAAAATGGGGCATATACTCTGTATCCACAATGAGTGCACGGAAAATATTTGAGCAATGGGGCTATACCCTATCTCCTACGTCCTTTGAAGCCATTGTTAGCGGATAAATTCACATAATAATGGGAATTGCCGGGTGCAACAAATCACGCATTAGGGGGGAGGAATTCAATCCCCATTTTGTTAGGATGTTGATTTCTTAGAAGTGCAATGTACTCTTTATACTGGAGATATCTCTTTTTTATTAAAATTATGAGGATATTATGTCAAAAGTAGCGGAAAAAAATCAAAAACCAGGGGCACACTGGGCCAGCCCGAAGGAAATTGAAAATGCAGGCCTATTTGAAGAGAATGGTTTTCTTCTGGGTTCCTACAAGGGTAGGCGGCTAATTGACTCTTCCTATAGACATGTTCTTCTGTTTCATCCTCTAGGCCATGGTAAGGGGGTTAGCATTGCAGTTCCGAACCTTCTATTCTGGAAGGAGTCTGTGATTATTAATGATTTTAAGGCGGAAAATTATAGGTTGACCAGTGGCTATAGAAGGAATGTTCTAGGCCAAAGGGTTTTTCGCTGGGATCCGGCCAATAGGGAGGGAGCTACCCACTGCTATAATCCGCTGGATCACGTGGCAGGAAAGTCAACGAATATGATTCAGATGGTTGATGAAATTCAAAAAATTTCCCGAATACTGTTGCCGGGAGACGACATCTACGACAGTGGCACTAGATCACTGATTTCCACCCTTGTGCTGTGTGCTAGTCTTGACAAGACGAAGAATAACACTCTAGGTGGGATTCTTAGGATTCTCATAGCCGGCGATTTGGATAGCTATCTGAAATCTGCCCTAAGTAAATTTGGTGATAGGCTAGGCTGGTTTGGTCAGACGGGTATAGGAGCTTTTCTAGGGAATAGTGAAGAGGAGAGAAAATTTATGAGAAATCTAGCCATTACGGCGCTGGAGCTGTGGTCTGATCCACAGATCAATGCAACCACCTCCAGAAGCGATTTTAATGTGGCAGATTTCAGTGTGGAGAAGAGCAGTCTCTATGTTACGGTTCATCCGGCCGACGTCGTCAGATTGAGACCCCTTCTACAAATATTCTATCAACAGTGCATTTCTGCTCTGACGCTGGGTGACTACGAGTACAATGAAAATAGAGTCGGGGTGCTGATGCTTCTGGATGAATTCATTAGACTTGGAAGAATGGAATTTATGGAGAGTGCTCTTGCCCATTCCCGTGCATACAAACTAAAGATATGTCCATTTGTGTATGATATGGATAGTCTGGAAAATACCTACGGCCGTGGGGTGGCCCATTCAATTGCAACCAACAGCTCTGTGAAGGTGGTCTGCTGTACAAACAGTCCCAATACCATGAATTTTATTTCTAATATTGTTGGAAATAAAATTATAAGGATGGGTGATGACACCAGGGGGGAAATACCCCTAATACTACCCCGTGAGGTTGCCGGAATGGACAACCGGAAAGAAATAGTGCTTTTTGAATCAATGGCCATAGAGGCTGAGAAAATTAAGTACTATGAAGATCCGGAATTCAGTGGTGGGATATTGGAGCCGGCGCCCATACCGACTCTGGCCCGAGAATGATGCGGGAGCCGAACGGTGGTATGTATCTTAGACGAATTTATATGCATAGCCCATCCGGTCATTTGATAGATGACTACACATGTGTGAGTGGCCAATTTTCTATGAGCACTATAGTTTTTCTCCCCTGTAGGCATGGCCATTGTTATACTAGAGTGACTCCATGGGAACTGAAAGGTTAATCGTTGAACATATAAATATTTTGTGCTATTATCTGATAGATAGTGATTTCATAGCCCTATGGTAGCCAAAGTAAAGACTTTCACATTTCTTGGAATAAACACTGTGGATATAAATGTTGAAGTAAAACTCTCCTACGGCGTTGTTGCCTTTAATATAGTTGGTTTGCCGGATAAGGCTGTCAACGAGGCCAAAGAGAGGATAAGGGCAAGTATAAACTCCATGGGCTTGAGTTTTCCTGCGAGAAGACTCACCATAAATCTATCTCCAGCCTCTCTGAGTAAGGAAGGAAGTTACCTAGACCTGCCAATGGCAATTGGTCTGCTTGTAGAAATGGGTATAGTTAGTCAGGAGAAGATGGACAAATATATAGTGGTTGGAGAATTATCCCTCGATGGCACTATAAATGTTGTGAATGGTGTACTGCCTGCAGCAATTAATGCCACCGAAAAGGGGCTTGGAATAATATGCCCTAAAAAATGCGCTCGGGAGGCGCTGTGGGCCAATGAGAACATAGATGTGATTGCCGTTGATAATCTACTGACCCTTGTGAATTTTCTGAACGATCGCTGCACAGTGGAGAGACCTGTGACCAACAGAACGATAAGGGATGTGAAATATCTTGACCTGAAGGATGTCTATGGGCAGAGACAGGCCAAGAGAGCTTTGGAAATAGCTGCAGCTGGTGGCCATAACCTGCTGATGATAGGTCCTCCGGGAAGTGGCAAGTCAATGTTGGCCCAGAGAATTCTGGGAATTCTGCCGGATCTGACGGCTAGAGAGATCCTGGAAATAAACGTAATAAATAGTATAGCGGGGAGGCTTATAAACGGCGAGCTTGTATCCGAAAGGCCATTTCTAGATCCGCACCACTCCTGTTCTATGCCAGCTATGGTCGGAGGTGGCACTAGACCAAAACCCGGTCAAATATCGCTGGCGCATAACGGCATACTTTTTCTGGACGAGCTGCCGGAGTTTCCGAAACAGGTGTTGGACTCTCTGAGACAGCCACTGGAAACGGGCAAGATATCAATAGCTAGGGCTTCCCAGGATGTGACATATCCGGCAAAATTTCAACTGATAGCCGCTATGAATCCGTGTAGATGCGGACATTTCTCTGACCCGATGAAGCAGTGTAAGAGAGTTCCGATCTGTGCCAGAGAATATCAGGAAAAAATATCCGGACCCATTATGGATCGCATAGATCTCTTTGTTGATGTACCCAGAGTAGATGCTTTTGACGAGAAAAATCGAAAGTCTTGGGATAAGTCTGAAACATCCGCAGAATGTAGAGCAAGAGTAGAAAAAGCCAGACAGATCCAGAGGAATAGGTTTGGAGGTAGGGAGGACAGGCTTAACACCCAGGCTACCAATGATGATATAAAGATGTTTATGCATCTTGACGAAGCTAGTGAGAATTTATTGAATATGGCGAATAAGAAATATAATTTTTCTATGAGAGTCTACAGCAAAATCATAAAGATAGCCAGGACAATTGCCGATCTTGGTGGTTGCGAGAACATAGAGGAAAAACACATTGCGGAGGCGCTAATGTTTAAGCAAACCGACTTTCTAGTGGGGAGATAGGTATGTTTTTGGAGCCAAGCCAACGATGGTGCTCCGAGTACTCTTTGGGAATTGGTCTGGGACAGACAAGATATAGATTGAAGGGATCTTTTCATTCTTACCTCCACATCTGCCAACAGTAGGTCATATTTTTTCGTCCGGATAGGTTCTTTCTCTCCGAATTCTAGACCTCTATTCTCTCTGCGGTGAGGAAACTCAACTATTTTTAAAAATAATCTTCGCCAAAATAATCTTCGCCAACTTTTTCGGATACCGAGTAACACCGAGACCCACTCCGGGGTTCACAGGTGTTCTGACTGGGACGACATTTTAGCTGTTCTCAGTTCTTCTCTCTTGATTTCTCTTTCTCTGATACTCTCTCTCTTGTCATAGAGCTTTTTACCTTTAACTACGGCAATTTTAATTTTCGCGTAGTTTCGGCTATTTAGATAGAGAACCAGGGGCACGCAGGTAAACCCTCTGAGCCTTATTTTACCGCCTATACGGTTGATTTCTTTTCTACGGAGAAGAAGCTTTTTCTTTCTGTTAGGTTCGCTTTTGCTAAAGGCGCTGGCCATTTTGTAGGGCGCTATGTTGAGATTATGGATATAGAGTTCATTACTCTTGTCAAATTCTACGTGGGCATCCTGTATACTGACACCGGAGCTGCGAATACTCTTTATCTCATCCCCCTCCAGAACCAGACCGGCCTCATACTCCTCCTCTATGAAATATTCGTATCTCGCTTTCCTATTCTGTGAAATGATTCTGTAATTATCGACCATATCTCTTTCCCCTAAATTACTCCAGCTCTAAACAGATCCTGTATGTGGATAATACCAATAGCCTCCAATGCCTCGTTCACAACAAACAGCACCTGGATATATCTTTCCTTCTCCGTCATGTTAGCTAACGCCTCAACGGCCAGCCTATCCTCGAAAATGAACTTCGGATCCGGAGTCATTAGGTCGACTATGGACTTCACCATAATGTTTCCATATTCCAATGTCTTCCTACGCAGATCTCCATCGGAAATGACTCCAATGAGTTTACTATCATTATCTAGAATGCCAACGGCTCCTACCCCCTTTAGATTCATCTCGTACAGCGCTTCGGAAACACTTCTGTTTACATTTATCAGCGGAATCGTAGCGGATGTGCGCATAACGTCCTTTACTCTTATCAGCCGAGCTCCAAGCTTGCCTCCGGGATGAAATGCCCTGAAATTCTCACTGTTGAATTTTCTCAGATCTATCAGAACCGTAACGACCGCGTCTAGATAGGCCATGAACATTATGGTGTCCGTAGTTGGGGAATTTATGGCGTTTGTCTGGGGTGCATTCTGTAGAACTATGGCCATATCTGCGGACTCGGCCAGGAATGAATCTTTCTGTCTGGTGAGACAGACAAGTCGTATGTCAAATCTCTTGCAGTAGGCCACAATGTCGTTTAACTCCGTGGATCCGCCAGAGTTCGAGACCAAAATGACCATATCGCTCCTTGTTATCATCCCCATGTCTCCATGGCTAGCCTCGACGGGATGTATAAAGAAGGACGGAGTCCCGGTGGAAGCCAGTGAAGCTGCTGCTTTGCGGGCTACATAGCTAGGCTTCCCGATCGCGCTCAGAAAAACCCTTCCTTTAGTCTTGAGAATCATGTCTATGAGGTCAACAAATCTATCGTCCATGGATTGATCGGCTATGGTTCTTATGCCATCGATCTCAACTTCCACGGATTTCTTTCCCATAGCCATGACTCTATTCCTGTTTAATCGACTTAGCATTGTGCAGCAGGAAAAAATTGACTTAATAAACGGCGTAGATAGTATGTCTCTAGAATTTAAAATTCAATGATTCTTTGCAAGTTTGGTCTCTGAGGGATTGTAGAGTGGGAAGTAGTAAGCAGGCCGAGGTTCTGGCTAGAGCCCTGGGAGGTAATGTGGTGGTCAAAAATGTGATATATAATCCCCTCATATGCCTGCCGAACTTGGTTAGGCCCTGTGGGGTTGGCATTAATTTCAAGAAGAGTGATAGTCTATTGTCTGGCGTTGAGGCGCCGGATGTCATAGTGTCGGCTGGCAGAAGACTTGCTGGTGCCACAATTTTTCTGAGGAGATATTTTGAATCAAAATTCTCCAGAAGAGTCAAGATCGTCACAATTCTGAATCCAAACTACAACTTTAGAAATTTTGATCTGGTTATTTTGCCACTGCACGACAGAGTTAGACACAGGATCAGAGATAAAAACGTGCTCTATATAAACGGTTCTCTCTGTGGACCGGAAATTCCTGTGGCCAGATCTGTCAGAGACCACTGGGAAGGAGGGCTGGAGAGTTCTAGGGCCCCGTTCTTTTCTCTGATGATCGGTGGCGATACAAAGGGCTGCAGGATAGATCCTGTAAAGTTAGGTCTTGTTGTGAGGAAAATATCCAACTATACTGATGATCGGGGTGGGACCCTACTGGTCAGCACCAGTAGACGGACCAGTGAAACCTGTCTTAGAGAAGCCAAAAAATGGCTCAGATGTGATCATCATATCTACGAGTGGGCGGAGAATAGCACTATACCAAATCCCTACTACCTGTTTATAGAGAAGAGCAATCTGGTTTTTATAACAGGAGATTCTATCTCCATGATTTCCGAGGTCATTGCCATGGGCAGACCAAGCTATGTGTACATGCCTGATGAGTTTCAGGGGACTAAACAGGAGAATTTCTGCAAAAACCTATTTGACACGGGTATGGCCAGAAGAATTGACCAGAGTGATAGCGTAGTAGAGGAGTTCGTAAATAATATAGCGCCCAATGAACTGGAAAATGTGTCAAAATTTGTTAAAAACAACATTCTAGGCTATGCTCCTACTCTATAGACTTCTATCCCTAGTTCTGTCGCCGTTCGTATTCATATACCTGGTTGTCAGGATTCTCAGGGGCCTCGAAGATAAAAAAAGATTTCTCGAACGTTTTGGAATAACGAAACAGCCCAGGCCTATGGGTAAACTCATATGGTTTAACGCGGTGAGTATGGGTGAACTGAACTCTGCCTGGACAATAATCAGCAGAATAAATAGAAGAGGCAAATATAACATCCTGATAACGACCACCAGTCTGACCGGTGCCATGACAGCCATGAGAAAGATGGAGAGCCTGGATTTTCCCAAAAAGGTCATACATCAGTACACCCCAGTGGATTTTTCATTCTCTGTCGGGTGCTTTCTCAGACACTGGAGGCCGGATCTA
>JAITBB010000040.1 GCA_031283795.1 Rickettsiales bacterium | reverse complement strand
AAACTAACCGTGACGACGATAGCCACCAGAAATTTGAAATTCTTCGATGACCTGGGAAGAATTCTAGGCCGTGATTTCCTGAAAATTGTCTACTTTGATGATCTACTGGCAGTCCAGCTGTGTGGTCTTGTAAAGAATGTGCTAGCTGTGCTCTGTGGCATTGTAGAGGGCCTCGAGATGGGAAGAAATACCTTTGCATTCCTGACTATGAAGGGTATCGGAGAAATAACTAACCTCTGCAGAGTACTCGGCTGCAATGGAGACGTGATCCTGACCCCTGCAGGCATAGGTGACCTGGTTCTAACCTGTACCAGTCACAGTTCTAGAAACATGTCCTTTGGCTATAGAGTAGGCTGTGGAGAAAAGATCGAGAAGATTCTCGAAAATCCTGGAACAACGGTAGAGGGTCTGAGTAATGCTAAGAATCTCTACAGCATGTCCAAAAAATTTGGACTGAAGGGAACGCTAGCTGAACTTCTACTGAAGATAATTGATGGCTCCTTCGACAGAGAAGAACTATCAAAGACCATAGTTGAGGGTCTGCTACAGAAATAGACCTCTAGAATCGATATTTTTCCACTCATCCAGGAAAATTCTGAAATGGTTTGATTTTTGCTCTGTGAGGTAGTTCCTCAGATCACGACACATACTGTAGAAACCATCCATGGTCACGATGCCCCTCAGTAGAGCCTGGCTAAGGTACAGGAGATAGGTGCTAAGGACATCCATTTCACAATAGTTATCTATATCCTCTAGTCTTTCAGAATCAAACATATCTGCCACCCTTGACCCATCCATGCCGTTGATCTTACCGGGAATTCCCAGAATGCTGCACACTTCTGCCATTCTACACCTGGCAGACATGCCAAAGTCCGAGAGGCTCTCAAGTAGATCACAGTGCCAATTGATCGAGTACCTGTTTGCATAGCTGTTCCATCTGTCACCACTTTTGAATAGTTTCTCGGCCGCCACAGCATGTTTCATCGCCCTATATTTCAGAACCGGGAGATCAAATGTTTTCCCATTATAGCTCACCAATCGTGGAAGATGCTCACAGACATAGTTGAAGAATTTTTCAACCAGCTGTTTCTCCGTATTCCGAAGGCTCGATAGACTACTTACTCTAACATTTCTGTAATACTCGTAGCCATTATCTCTGCTGATATCGGCAACCAGCATAGCTATTGACACGATTCTGTGAAAAGGTTGTCTAGGAAATGGATTCCCTCCGGAGACAGCCATATGATATTGCTCTAGCTCCTTTCTCATCTCCACCGGATCAGCCGTTTCACTGCCGGTCAGGGTAACTAGAACACTAGTGTCTGGAATTGTCTCTATATCAAAAACCAATAATTTGTCCAGCATCTGAACCCATGGAAACTATAGAATAGTGCTATCAACGATAGCCCAATCCAGTAATTTGTCAAATCAGGTCAGAAACAGATTTAACCTTCGCCGGATGCTATCGGCGAGTCGTTTGTTTCCCACAGTATTCCCATGTATCTCTCTATCCCCTGTCCTGGAGCCAGTGTAGGGATAATCATGTATCTATGTACAGCGGATGGGGTTTCCTATCACTCTCTGCCTCCTCTGGAGGATCACCTAGACTCTATTCCAGATAGATTTTCTCCATATTTTCCCGAATATATTCTTTGGAATTTCTACTCCAGAGGGTTGGTTTTTTTCTATGTACTCAAATTCACCTCCATAGCCAGACCAACGGTAACGGCCGCAGACTACTGAGGATTGACCGATCTTCCCCCCCGGGGGGGGGCTGGAAGTAACTTGCCATAGAGTGCACTCTGTGCCTGATTCCAAAACTTCCGGAGAGAGGGAGATAAATTCTCTCTAAAAAAGTCTCAGATGCTGTGAAGGTGTGCAACTAGTTTTAATCTATTGCTTTTGATATAAATTTATTCTATAATACTTGTAGGCTAGTCCTTACCAGACTACCAGTGATTAGAAAATGAGTGGGCTGTGGTGGCCCCCAGTTAAAAATAGGGGGGATTATGTACTTTTATATTAGTGATGAGGAGAGAGCTGTGAGGGAGAGAGCTGCTGCGAAGGTGAGAGCTGCGAAGGCGCTGAACGATTCCAGACTGTGTCCAGGGATGCCCTTTAGGGCAGAAGATTTTGAATCTATTGGCGAAGGGTGTTATGGCTATGCATTTGTTGTGAACACTAACCCAGGCAGACGTGTTGTTAAGGTAGCAAAAAATTTTACAGTTGATCCTGGAGAAGTCATATACCAAAGATTCTGTTTAGGAATGGGTAATGGGCTGTCACCACATCTGGTACCAACTCTCTACGCCGAAAGTGGAGCTGTGATAATGGGGTACTTTGATGGGAAAGATCTAAAGAAGATATCAGAATCCACTGATAAGAAAGAACTGGAGGCGCTGAGATCTAATATGGAGAAAGCTCCCCTTGGCCTCCTGGAGGGTCTGAAGAATCTCCATGACAACGGCATTGCCCACGGAGATATAAAGCCAGCTAATTTGATGTGTAATGAAAAAGGGGAAATGGCAATCATTGATTTTGGGTTTGCCGCCTACACCTCTCCCAACAACCTAGATGGTCAAATACGTCAGGGAACGCCATTTTATCTTCCACCAGAGCATGCACTACCAGGTTATTTTAGCTATAAGAAATCGGATATGTGGGCCCTAGGACTTACCATACTGGAAGTTCTGTTGGGAGAAGAGCCGGTGATGAAGAGATTTACTCGGTCTAATTATAGGGGAGCAGCGTACGACGGGGGCTCCTACAGGAAAGTATTGTGTGATATCTCAGGTACCTCTCCAATTCCATATGGTCAAAATAAATATATGGATTTCATGAATTTCATTGGTCAAGAGATTGACTCCCTAAACCCACCTCTGGCAGGCGCACTTCTCTGGAAAGAGTTACTATGGGGGATGCTTAATCCCAATCATAGCCAGAGATTTGACGTAGACCAGGCAATAGAAGTAGCCCAAAAGATAGCATCATCACAGATACTACTTAATAGAAGAAAAGAGGAGGAAAGACGAAGAGAAGAGGAAAGACGAAGAGAAGAGGAAAGACGAAGAGAAGAGGAAAGACAAAGAGAAGAGAAAAGACGAAGAGAAGAGGTGATAAGAAAAAAGCGTTACCGTGAGTTCCTAGAAAGATGGCCCCTTGGGAAACCAGAACCAATTGGAGAAAAAGCTGGTGGTCTTTGTGTCTACAGAGGTACTCTGGATATCACAGATATGCCATTTTTTCTCAAACAAGTTGGTGTCGAAGAGATCGAAGGCGGCGAAAAAATCAATAGAATATGCGAATCCCTCGGATTCCCCGCTGAACTTCCCAAAAATGCCAGGGTAATAGTTACGGGAGAATTTATCTGGGATTTTTCCGGAAAAGAGGCCGACCTAATGTCAATGCAAAAAGGAAAAATAGAGGTGAACTATAGTTTCACCAATGGAGGTGCTTCTCCTACACTAACCTACAGGGGCGACTTTAATGGTAATGCTATAGCAAATGGAAGACTCTGTTCTAATATTTCTTCGGTTCCGAACTACTACGAGGGGCAATTTGAAAATAATAAACCTAAAGGTGAGGGAGAACTGTATGTACAATTACCAGATAGCAACTACCTGTACGAAGGTCCCTGCATAAATGGTAGGAAAAATGGGAAGGGGAAAATTACCCGTCTAGGATGGTCTCGTCAATACTCCTATGAAGGTGAGT
>JAITBB010000016.1 GCA_031283795.1 Rickettsiales bacterium | reverse complement strand
GCGCTCTCTCTAGCTATGTCAGTCCCGGATTTACCCATTGCTATGCCGACATTGGCGTTTCTGAGCGCCGGAGCGTCGTTGATGCCATCTCCTGTAACGGCGACAAAATTTCCATTTCTCATGTAGGACTGGACTATTTCTAGCTTCTGTAGAGGCTCAACTCTCGAATAGACCCTGGTTCCGGGGGTTAGGAGATCCAGAGAATCCTTCCCCTTGGCCAGAGCCTCTCTAACATCATCGCCGGATCTAACCTCATCGATATTTTTAACGAAACCAAGGTTTTTTGCTATGGTATAGGCTGTCCTTACGCTGTCTCCGGTTAGCATCACAATTCTGACGCCGGCCCTCTGGCATTTTTCAATGGAGGTTCGAGCCTCGTCTCTCAGAGGATCCAGCATAGAAACTAGAGCTATGAACTCTAGGTCTCTGAGATCCTCTGGGCTATAGTCCAGGTCGGGTTTTTTCTCTATTCTAGTGTAGGCCACTGCTAGCACCCGCATACCTTCGTCAGACAATTCTCTCAGTTTTCTGTCCATGTTGTCTCTAGGAATGTGCCTGCACATGTCAAGGATGGTCTCCGGGGCCCCCTTGGCAAAGGCAAAGGCAAAATCATCTATCTCGACGAATGCGGCCAGGTATTTGGTCTCTGATGTGTAGTAGAGCATTTTAGTTCTTCTGAAATCCCTGAGAATTTCCCTGAAATCATAGCCCTGGCTCTTCACATATTTGAGAAAGGCTATGTCTACCATGTCCCCAAAAAATTTATCCTCGTTTTCTCCGGCCTCATTGGCTAGTGCACTGGCCAGAATTAGGTATTCCTCTCTAGAAAAACCATGGGAATTATTTCTGGCCACTCTGGCCATCGGTCTGCTATCAGCAGTGCAATCTCCGATGTCATTGCCATCTTCGTCGAAGACAGCGACTATTCTCATCTCATTCCGGGTTAGGGTTCCAGTCTTATCCGAAGCTATAACTGTACAGGATCCTAGAGCCTCTACGGCAGATAGACTTTTAACTATGACCTTTTTCTTTGCCATATTTATTACACCTATGGCTAGAGCTATCGTTATGGTCACGGGCAGTGCCTCGGGTATGGCTCCCACCGCTAGACTTATGGACATGAGTAGGACATCCCTTATGGCGCCACCCCTCATGATGGTGGCTATGGCTACAATGGACACGGCCACCATAATCACCACAGAGAAAAACTTAGAGAACACTTTCATTCTTATGGTCAGGGGAGTTTCAACTCCGATTCCCTGGCTTATTTTTGAAGCTATTTTGCCCATTTCTGTGTCCGCGCCTATGCTCCTGACGATACCTCTGAGAAAACCTCTGGTGGTTATGGTTCCAGCAAAAACCTCGTTAAATTTTTCCTGTATTTGGCAGTTCTCTCTTGGTATATATTTTGCATTCTTTATCACCCCGGCGGATTCCCCTGTCAGCATCGATTCGTTAACCTCCAGATTTTCGCTCTCCAGAAGAATTATATCTGCTGGAACCTTTGAGCCGCTCTTTATCACAACCAGGTCGCCGACCACCAGTTTCTCGGAATCTATCTCTTTCTCGATTCCGTCTCTGATAACGATCACTGTGGATCTTACCATGTCTCTGAGCGAATTTACCGACTTCTGGGCAAAGTACTCCTGTAGACAGCCCACTAGGGAATTGACGATCAAAATTGAAAAGATAAATATTCCATCCGAATATTCTCTCAGAAAAAGGGAAAAGGAGGCCCCGAATAGCAAAATATATATCAATGGGTCACAGAACTGTCCAAGAAACATAAGGACTATATGCTTGCTTTTCACCTCTGGTAGCCTATTGGGACCCTGTGTCCTGTGTCTCTCGATGGCTGTGGTCTCCTCCAGGCCATTAACTCTATCAGTTTTCTCCATAGTTCACCCTCATTCTTTAATGTTTTTTTTGTTCCGCCGATTATCCAGCTCTAGGCCCCAGCCTTTGCTTCGGGCTTTGGCTTTGGCTTAGGTCTAGCTATATACGGCTCCTGCTTTGGAACCGATGTCTTCTCCAGGAGTCTGCTAGTAAAAAACTTATCCTTATAGTAGAAAATCTTATTGCATCTTATAGGATTTTTGGACTCCATGAGAATTATCTGTTCGTCCCTTGGCAGTGTTATTATCTCCTGGGGCATGAGCAGATTCCTACTGTTCTTGCTTACGGTGACATTTCTGGCTCCTGGATTTAGGTCCAGATATTTTGGTTTACTGCCGCTCTCGCTGGTAATAGTCTTATTTCCTAGAAGCTCCGATATCATCTTTGCGGTAGTGGCGTTGTTGGCCGCAAAGGTTATTCTATAGGTACAGTTCGAGAGAAATGAGTTCATTCCGGCATCTTTATATATATCCTTCAGCTGGTCTGTATCCTGAACTATGAGGAACACCTTTACTCTATATCCTCGATAGTAGGCTATGCCCACCTTTATCTCCTGCATCTCTCCAAGGGTTGGGAACTCGTCTAGAAGCATCATAACTCCAACCTTTTCATCTTTCCTTGGCATTTTATTCGTAAATATGGTAGCGGCCTGCTGATAGAATATCTGTAGAAGCGGCCTGAGCCTTGATATGTTGTTAGGTGATATTCCAACAAAAAGGCTATAGGTCTCTATTCTAAATTTTCCTATGTTGAAATGGCTCTTAGAGGTAGCCGCATCGACAAATGGGTTTGACCATAGCTCCAGTGAGGAGGATGCTACGGAAGTAACTGAGGATCTCTCCTTATCGGCCTTATTTAGGTATGCTCCAAGGTTCATGTAGGCTATCGGGTGGATGTCTCCACCCATAGTATCCAGCACAACGGCCAGAGTATAGGCTAAATCCTCACTTCTGATGAGTCTGAGAACTTCTCCGAGAGTTTTCGCCCTATCCTTATCGGCCTGTATGTAGAGCATGAGTCCGGTCATTAGGGCCCTAGCTTCGTTCTCCCAGAAATCCTCCTTAGCCAGCAAAAATTTAGCTATCTTCTGCACATCATCCACCATACCACCCTGATCCTTTGATATCCAGTCCATAGGATTGTAGCAGTGGGTTATACCCTGCTGATCGGCAGGATTCCACAGGAAAACCTTCTGTTTCAACTTCTTAAATCTATAGCCACTGGTTAGTTCATAGTTCTCTAGCTTTATGTCGTGGACTATTACAGAGTCCTCCCAGAATAGTAGATTCGGAATTACAAAGCCGACACCTTTTCCGGAACCGGTAGGAGCAAAAAGAAGCACGTGCTGGAAGGTATATTCCACGAGATATTTCCCCTTGTAGTCTCCCAACAGCATTCCTTTTTTTAGAAACAGATTAGCCTTTCTCATCTCTCTCGGAGTGGCCCAGTGGGCATCTCCATGTTGACTCTCGGGAGCTTTAAATGGTCTCCAGTCCATTATGATATCCTTATATTTCCACAGTAGAAATATATATATCACCAGTGGTGTCAGCGCCGAAAAAATAATCTTCAGAAAATGGAGTGGATATCTAGAAAAACTTCCCAAATTTTTTACTATATATTTCCATTGTCTCGACAATTCTATCCTAATTATGTTAAACAGACCAGCCAGATCCTGACCGACGATTAGATTTCTGACAAATTTTATTCCCCTCACGGAGATAAGGGTCAGGAAACCGACCAGGGAATATATAATGACCAAGCTACACACAAACGCCAGAACGAACGCCGCAAAATTCCTAAAGAAGACTGAAACATCTTCGCCACCGGAGCCCATAATGTGTGTTTTTAAAAATTTCCTGGCGAGAGGATACTTTCCTCTAAACAAAATTCAAGACAGTTATATAGAGATTGTTCCTGGTCAATGTCTAGATAATTGGTGGCAATAGGACCAGTGATCCATGGCGATCAGGCTAGGTTATTTTTTTCTGGGGAAGCGGCCTCGCTATGCACCTTCGACGGACCACTTAAAGATAAAACCCAAGCATATGGACTACACACTATGAAAAACATATTCATTCAAAACCCCTGAAAGATCGCCTGACTACCGCCGACCACATAATTTCTTCACCTACTAGGCTTTTGCTCCCAGATGTTTAGAATTTTCCCCTCGAAGAGCCCTCTATATACAATAGTGTTGTCCACTGGTGAGTCCTATCTGGTTTACTTTTAAAGTAAAAGATCAGAAATATAATTGAAAATACAGTAAATAACACAGTAATTTTGTATTTACTTTTAAAGTTAATTCTAAATATATTCTAATACTTTAGAAGTATCCATCTAAAATCCATTAGTTTTCATCACTGTATTGATAATAGTTTAATTAAATACTTTAGAAGTAATGTATTATATGATTTTTTCGCAGATGATATCCGTGAAATTACTATCTAAGTTATTCAGATATTTAATGTTATATATCTCAT
>JAITBB010000015.1 GCA_031283795.1 Rickettsiales bacterium | reverse complement strand
CGATCTAGATGGTCTATAGTTTGTCAGTTTTATGTAGTCAATTTTTCTGGTCTCTGGCGCAGTAAATTTCTGTACATTACGATAATAGTACTGTCTCACATCATCTTCACTCACCTCTTTTGCACCCTTTTTGAGTTTAGATTGTTCTATGGAGAAAATTTTTACGTCCCTATTGAGATTATTTTCCTCCTGGAGCACCTCTATCTCTGTCTCATTCACCAGAGGCACAGAACTCAGGGCATCCATGAGAAATTTTTTGTTCTCGTTGTCCCTCACCTTCTCCACAAGATCGAGTTCGGTCAGCCCCCCCTGCTTCAGAAAGTTTTCGAACTTAGCGAAATCAAAACTGCCATTACTATGAAAGGACTTCTCTTCCGAAATTACCTTTAGAACCAGCTCATCCGGCTTTCTAACGGCGAAATTCTCAACCTCCAGCTCAATTAATTTGGAATCCACCAGTCTGTTCAGAACATCCGCCATAAATTCCTTCGAGCCTATATAGGCTATTTCTCTAGTACTCATGGAGGGATTGTAGGAACTCTGCTTTTCCGCGTTCCAAATGTTGAAGAATTCGTTTATGTGGAGCTTTTTGCCCTCACCAACAATCACATTGTACCTATTGCTTATAACGAAGAGAATTCCACTCAAACTATAGAGAATAAAAATCGTCACTAGCACCCCTAGCAGAAACCTACTTCTGGCTGCCTTAGCTTTTCTAATTGTACCTACCATCTATTAGACCTCATAATGTTTAACATCCTATATATCCCTAATTTCTAGATTCTTAACGGGATTGATATAAACAGGCCTATCCTCATCTAGATAGGATGACCTCTTTTTTCTTCTTCTTCTCTTCCCCGCGGTAATATGTCTCAGGTTCTTGCGATCGTAGGCAGTTTTCTCTTCCAAATAACTTGACAGTTCACCGCCCAGCTGCTCAATTTCGTTCGCAAAGTCCCTTTCGGCACCGTATATGGTTGTGCATTTTACTTTAGACTCCGCCTTAGTCAATAGTTTTTCCTGCAGAGCCAAACACTCATCTTCGGTGAATTTTATATCCTCGGAACCTCTAACTATAAGGCCACAGGCCGAACAGGGGATTATGAAGCTCATATCATTCTTCTTCATATTGGGTGAAACCAGAACATAATTTTCAAGTTCTGGCCTCCTCATAACCAACTGGAGAGTTACGAAGGCCCCATAGTCTACCCCACAGACCCAGAAGCTCCTACACTCAAAATTTTTAGCGTGTAGCCAATCCAGAGCCGCAGTCATGTCCAGTAGATTGGAATTATCCACATCATTTTTATCGACCTTATGGCCAACAAAATCAAATCTTAGAACAGAAAAATCGTTTGCCACAAAGACGTCAAACACCATATCTACAATTTTTGTCAGAGAGCTGCCCTTCTTTGTAGGTTTGTCATTATTATTGCTGACAATCAGCACTGCCGGGGCATTTGAATTTCTGCTGTGACTATAGAACCCATCAACTTTCCCCTGGGCGCCTCTGAAGGCTATCTCTGACATTATTAAATTGGCTAGATTTATAGAGCAACTATAGGGCAATATTTTTTTAAAAACAAGCTGATGGTAGCCTCTAGGAAGAATTAGCTGCATCTAATTATCTATAGCCTCTCTTCATGGATCACAGGTTTGGTGAAAATATTATATGCGGCTATCTGGCAAAAGCCTCTCTGAAAATAGGGAGAGACAGCGAATCGGTGGAAAACATTATGATGGTGGGTCATTCGCCCAACCGGCCAGAGACGATTTATAATCCAGAGACGGCTCTGCATGTGCCAGGAAAACTCGTTGAAGATGATGGTAGAGTTACCATAAAATTTCATCTGGGCGGCAAAATAGCTTCAAGAGGCTTCATCTCGGCACAGATCCTGGGAGGAAGGGTGAGTCCAACCTCTCTGGAGCTTCTGGAATAGGAAGGAACATAGCCCCCTGCCCTCTTCATCGGAAAGAGGATTATGACTCATTCCTAAATCCCTGGAAAAAAGATTAATTCTTCTCGGCCAACGCTAATTCGACTCCGGACTAGTCTTCTAGAATAAAAATCAATTCGGAAGCTAATAATCGAATAACAATTGGTCTGGAGCTCAACCAGAGTCTGTCGTTAGCAAGTAGGATTCCCAGAAAGATTCACGGAAGCACTAGAATAGGAATAATTTCCCAATCACCGGGCTATCTCCAGTTTATCTCATAGCCTCATAGATATTTTTCTTTTCTACACGTGATTGAACGTGCCCCCTCCCTACAACCTCTCCATCCTTCCATTCCTCTTCAAACACCTCTCCATCGTGTGTGACATATGTTCCTATCCCATCTCTTTTTCCATTTTTGAACTCACCCTTATAGATGTCTCCGTTTTCATTAATGTACACACCATATCCGTATTTTATAATATTATTCTCCCATTCACCCTCGTAGAACTCACCGTCAGGCGTGATAAATTTCCCATTTCCGTTAATTTGTCCATCTCTAAATTCACCCTCATAGATGTTCCCATCTCCATAGACATACCTGCCGTATCCATCTTTGATATTCTCCTCCTCCCATTCGCCCTCATAGAACTCACCATCAGGCCATATAAGCTTCCCTTTCCCATTTCTTTTTCCATCTCTAAATTCACCCTCATAGACGCTCCCGTCCCCATAGACATGCCTGACATAGCCATCCCTATCGTTACCATCCTCCCATTCGCTCTCATGGATCTCACCGTCAGGCCAGATGAACCTCCCCCATCCATTTCTTTTTCCATCTCTAAATTCGCCCTCATAGACATATCCGCCTGTCAAAGTATATTTACCATATCCATCCAACATATCCCCATCCTTCCATTCTCCTTCGAAAACATCACCATCCAACATAGTTAGTTTTCCAAGCCCATTTTTTTCTCCTCTCGCCCATCCACCCTCGTAAATGTCTCCGTCTTCGTAAATGTGCTTGATATGTCCATCTTTAATGTCATCTTCTTCCCACTCACCTTCGTATGACTCGCCGTCAGGCATGATGAATTTCCCTTTCCCATTTCTTTTTCCATTTTTGAATTCACCCTCGTAGATATTCTTGTTCTCATAGACGTGTCTGACATACCCATCCTTAGCGTTATCGTTCTCCCATTCACCCTCATGGATCTCACCGCTAGGCATGATAAATTTTCCCTTTCCATTTCTTTTTCCATCTCTGAACTCGCCTCTATAGACTCCTCCGTTTGGCCAAACATGCACAACTTCCTCGTCTGTGATTCTGTAGATAACTCTTCCAAACACATCAATGCACAAAGCATCATAGCATTCTACAAATTTACTTGGATTTTCAGAGAAGAAACTTGGTGTATTCCCTGTGAAATGTAAAACACTTTCCCGCGTCAAAGTCTTGACTTCTCTCCTCTCGGAATCCACTAGTTTGCCTATGATGCTACTACCATCTAGAGTCACAGTATAAACATATTTATTTGGAAAACTAATCGATATTCCTTTACCATTCCTGATCCTGTTTATCTTGATATTATTCTCTTTAGATTTAGCACTCTCCGACCAGAGGACCACCAAAACAGGCAAAATAAGAACACTAAGCAGGCCCCTCCGGGTTAATTTATTATTAGACACGGGATAACGCTTTGACTCTCATTGTTTTTGAGTGTAACACATAAATAGTCACCAGTCAAGAGGCCAGCATCGTTGAATTTTGCTCCACGATCATTGATTTTCGAAGTTGCCGGGCAGATTTGCATAGCTGTAAACGTGTTGTATTTCAATATTAATGTTATACTACTATGGCTAGAGTTGTATCGAAAACCATTTACGCCGTGGGTAATGTAGGAAATAAACTGATCATTCTTAGTTTACTACTTTTTTCAATGGTTTCCTGTAGACAGAAGAAAGAGAAAGTGAATTCCTCCTACAGAATAGTTGGTAAAAATGGCAAGGTGATCTATTTCGATAAAAGAACTCCAAGGATGAACGAAGAATATTTGGCCAAGAAAAAGGATGCTGCTGGAACTGGTGGAGATAAAAACAATCAGCTCGGCGTTACCGAAAAGGAAAATCCTACAGTCGGTAAAAAACTGCCCGAAAAGAACGGCAAAATATTGGCAAGCAGCGCCTATAGTCTCAGGAGTGTTATGGATGGCACCATTATAAACAAAGAACAGGAAAGCAACATAGAATCGTCCGCAGAGGATCTGGGCAGAATGAAGAGTAGCAGGACCATAGGTGATTTTGACTATTTACCTCGTAATTACTTCAGTGATGATAGGCAAATTCTTGAAATGAAGGCCAAAATCAAGATGAATAGCGGGAAAACAGAAATCGTCCCACCTGTGGGGTTGCCACCGGCAGAAACGGCAAAGGCAAAGATACTTTCAAAACCCAAAAACAACAGTAAGCTGTACTACGTCCAACTCGGTCTATTCCGAGATAGGAACAATGCCGAGGAGCTGTTTAAAAAGTTTGCCCCTCTGGTGCCGAGTTTGAAAATCCGAGAAAATACGACAGAGAAAGGTAAAAATGCCTATAAAGTTATAGCCGGTGGATTTTCTACCAGAGTGGATCTAGAGGAAACCATGAAGAAAATACAGGACAATGGACATGGCGAAACGTACACATTTAGGGAATAGAACTATTGTCTATTCCACTGTACTAGCTCTATTGTGCGCCTGTGAGACAATCAGGAGTACAGATCCAGTTTCCAGATACAATGATGAGTTCCTTGCAAAAAATTCTGGAAGAGTTGATAGGAGCAGAAAAAAATACTTCAAGGTTTCAAAACAAAAACAAAGTGTGTCAACAGGAACTAATGGCTATGAAACCTCAGAGCATCAGATCAGCGGTGAAAACCCACTGAAGATGCGTGGAGACGTCACCATGGCAGGGATCGAAGACAAACCAGATCCCATAAGCTACAACTATGGCAGCAGCATATATTACAGGAATCGGAGACTGAAGGAGGATTTTGAGGATCTCGATAGTCATCTAGCAACAAACGTACTCTATCTAAAGGACAACCACAGCGACTACTCCCAGAGCAAGATTGATTTTATTGGAATAAAACCAACAAACAAAGTTCTCCATGGGGAATTGAAAATAAGGAGAAGTGAGAATCATAGTATTCCCAACGACTCCACCCTCCAGAAATGCTTCGACTATGTGGACCTGATGAACAGAACAAAGAAGGAAATATACATGGAATACAGGAATGCCGAAGCTCTCCGGAAGGCTGCACGGGCAGGGACAACGCCCTCAACCGTCAAGAAGAAGCTTCTGGAGACCTTTAGAAAAGTTAGATGAGCATCCCCTCTAAAAATTCCCCCCTAGAGGGAAGGGAGTAGCCAACTCCTCTCAATTTACGCTGAAATCAACTCCAGATTAACTTCCTACGGCGGGACGTTCCAATCCCAGGGCACACTCTAAATGGGATAGCCCTCAAAACACACTGATAGATACAGCTACACAGATCTATCCCTGGGATACTCTGAACCTTGAATTTTTTTTGTTTATGACAACGAGCACAGACTTCTGGGAACCATCCTTTCTGCTCTTTTTTCTCCTGACAACCTTGCAGTTCTTATCTCTATTCTTAGAAGTCTTTATTGAAGCAACTACCCTCATCGACCAATATAAAGCTTACATATGTGACACTAATATAGAAGTTGCTTTCCCTTTGTCAATGAAACCAATAATTTAGTAGTTTCAGCGGCAATAAATTATCACACAAATCAAAGATATTTTCTCTTATTCCTACACTCCTTGGCTTGCAAAATATACAGCGATTCTGTAAATGTATTCTGTAGATTTACCTAATTCATGTCCAGGGTGTTTAGTAGACTAGAGGAGATTTTGGGATACAAATTTGCCGATAGTAAACTTCTAGAGGAGGCTCTAACGCATCCCAGCGTGCTGCCGGGAAAAAATGGAAGAAAAGTTAGCTATGAAAGACTGGAACTTCTAGGTGATTCGGTTCTTCTCTGTGCGGTGGTCAGGTATCTTTTCGAGTCCCACAGAGAAGAAACAGAGGGTGAACTCTCCAGAAGAAGAGCTATTTTAGTGTCCAGCCGTACCCTGGCCGAAATAGCGGAGCGTATGCATCTGGGAGATTATATGCTATTGGGTCGTGGCGAGGAACTGAATGGTGGAAGAAGGAATCCAAATAATTTGGAGAATATCCTGGAGGCTGTGATAGGCGCCATTTTTATGGATTCGAACTTCGAGGTGGTCCAAAATTTTATCCTCAGAGTCTGGGCTGATCTTGATAGGAAAATAGAGAACATACCCGTGGATCCAAAAACAGAACTGCAGGAGTGGACACAGAAGCATTTTCGAACATTACCACAGTACGAACTGCTACTCTCTGGTCCTGAAAAATTCCATCTGAGACTCTCTGTCCC
>JAITBB010000004.1 GCA_031283795.1 Rickettsiales bacterium | reverse complement strand
AGTTCTACATAGTCGTTTCCGGGAAAATCCGAGGCTGAAAAATCCACCCCATACCCACCAATCGCTGATCTTAGGATACCATGACTGTCAAACCTAAAATTCGTGCTCTCGTCCAGTTTGAGCCCATCAGTTGAATTTTTATATTTAACCAGTTCAAACACAGTCTTACTGTTGTTGCCTACAACAGGATATATGTTGACGATCTCATTGCCGGACTTGAGACTACCCGGATTTCCCGTGTAATTTTTATCGTGTTCGCCGATAAATACGGCCAATCTTTCCCCATTCTTATAGGTTGATGATCTCTCAAGAAATATATTGAGGATCTTCGGATCGAATATTCTTATCCTGTTAAACTCGCTCAGTCCGTTGGCAAATATACCTGATGGGTCAATATTGTTTATGATGAAAAATCTGAAGAAATTGCTACCACTAGAATATATATTCTTGTTGTACTTTACCGTGATACTAGCTGCGTTCTCGGTATGTTTTATGAAGTTTTTTATCAGTCCGCCACCGGCTTCACTGAAATTATTAAGTTTTCCTGCCCCAAGATCTATATCCAGGGCTGATAGATTACCGTTTATATTCGCATTTATACCACTGATATCGCTTCCCATCCTACTCAGGAGTTTACTAAATCTTCCACGATAGTTTGCTAAACTATAGCACTGAGGGGTTTTGACGGTGCAATCTGTCTTGCTGGTCCCTCCCCTGCAGAGTTTTTTGTAGTAGTAGAAGTGCGTTCTCATTTGTCCGACCTGGGCTGAGCCGCTGCTTTTCAGAACAAACAGTTTATTCAGAGCTAACACCTTATTGCCCACTGTAGTCTCGTTGGCATTAAACACTATGCTGTTATCGTTTTCCGCACCGTCAGTCGTAACTATGGTGGCCTCCTTTCTATAAATTTCATCACCGTTGCCATCTATAAAACCCTTATAGACAGCATAGTCACTCCCAGCAGAACTTAACTGGTCCGCACATCTTGTGGCCGCCTCGTACACCTTGTTTATCAGATCGTTATAGCAATTTTGGCAAATAATTCCGCTTCCCGTTGTGTTGCTGTTGCAAGTCTCAACCACCGTAATATTGTCAGTTGTTTCAGAGGATTTTACAAAATTATAGGCTGTGTAAACGGCAGTCCAGAATTCCGCCAGGTCTCTAGCATAGTTTTCAATCGGCGGCTGCCCGGCCGAGGTGACAATTTTGCAGTCATTTCTGGTATGATCTATCTGTGTAAATTTGGATACCAGTGTGGTCTCTCCGGCGATACAGCTGTCTATGGATATGAAACACACACCTTTTCTGTTTCCCTCGTCATCCAGAATTATTTCAGAGTAGGTACCATTCTCTGCCATACAGGCACCTTCAACATCAAAGATCTCATCGGCTTCCCCGTAGCAGAAATATGGTGGTTTTTCCAGTATCAGGGCGCTGAGTCCTATACCCTGGTCAACCACCACATTGCCACTGCTTGTGGTAACGCTTGTGGTTTTCAGAGCAATGTTTGTGCTGTTGTCCACCGTCAGCCAGTTTGAGTAGTCTAGTCTGAGTATTTGTCCTTTTCTCACAAACACTGCTTTTGCCACCAGGTCGTTGTATTCGGAGTCGGATATGCCAGGTTTATATATTTGCCCGGCCTCTGTCGAACTCAGAGGGCTCACACTCTCGTCGGCAAAGGAGGCCAAATTACCTTCAAATTCATAAAATTCCGTCACTCTATAGTATTGGTCCACACCAGACATATCTAATACACCTCTGTTTAGTAGAGTGTACTTTACAGAGGAGACGGATGATACCAAAGGGATATAGAAAAATAGCAGGCCATTCATCGCTATTCTGTATTCTTTAAAGGGCAGGAGTTTTATGGCTAGCCCGCTGGTACAGTCCTGAGGGCTACCACTTGTCAGAGTTAGTGTTATGGTTGATGTGGGTGTGTAATCTGCCACTGCGTACTGATTAAACACTATCTCATTACCCCCACTCCTCAGAGTCTTCCACTTATTTGCCTGCCCACTAGTATATTCATACTTGATATCGGAATAGGTGACACCCTTCTCAGCCACGGTTTCGCCACTAAAGACATATCTCTCGTTGTCTTTGATGGAGAAGGTACAGTTTCCGGCAGCTTCATTACCTATGTATTTTATAGCTATTTTTGCTGGTTTTGTTATGGAAAAGGCGAAATTTGTGTTTATACTATTCCAGACAAAACCCTCCACTACGCCCGTGGCACCTCGCATTGTTTTTACTACGTACCCATCCTCAATGACCATAACATTGTTTCCACTATTCAATAGAATATCGCCCTCACTACCAATGGAAACCCTATCCATGGCATCACTGGCATAGTCATAGTAGTCACCAACAAATATCGGAACAGTATAGAAATCTACACTGCTACCGCCATTATAATAGCTGTCCAATACAGAACCGATGCTACTCACACCAGCGTAGGAGAACTTACAGCTAGCTTCGTTGTGATTTTGTGCGTCTTTGCTGATATAGTTACACACATAGAGCCCAAAATTTGGTCTCTGAAATTTGTATATCTCGGAAGGACTTGTACCACTGGCAACCAAATTGTTCTTGACAGGCACAAAATCAAGATAGCTTCTTCCCAGTAAATTAGTTATGTCACCATTAAAACTCGCTGATGCTAGAGTATTTTTATTCACATTGACGTTCAGCGTCAGATTTTCGCCCTCCTTCGAGAGAAAATCATAGTTAGTGTCATCCACGCCAAGTTTTCTGAAGTCTAGGTCCGCAGAACTTGTGTCGGAATCCAGCGATATGTTGCCGGATACAGTCATAGAAATGTAAACATTCTTCTCTATCTTTATGCCTATAAAATTCCCCGAATCTTTGATATTCGCTTTGACCCAGGCCGATGAGTCGGGTGTCGTCGTGATCGCACACTGATCTTGGCATGTGTCCACGCATGTCGAGAATATGTTTCTGGCAGAGACATTAGCATCTTCCTGGGTCGCCTCTTTCGCAGGTTCAATGACTACACCAGTATCTACCACATCTATACCGGCGCAGGACACTCCACTGACCGGTTCGCCCCCTACCTTAGAGACATTACTAAAATCTATATTCAAGCTAGCGTTATTGGTTGCTATGTCGGTCAATGATGTATTCCTTAGACAGGTTTTTATTGTTTCGTTAGTGTTTTCTGAAACCGTTGACGTTATACTGTTGTAGTAGCAATTATTCTCTGAGGCCGCCAGATTTATCATGTCAAAATCACCACTATCCCCAAAGTCATCAGAATAGTAGCAAAAATCCAGCGAATCGCAGGCTAGCAGCAACAGGAGAAGCAAAGAAACAATAATCGGTCGCCGATAGAAACCCATGATATTTTTGATAATTACAACCGAGTTTTGTGATATCATAATTATTATTATTTTCAACACTTTATAAAGGGCAAAAAATGAGGCTATTTCTCCTAGAGTCATTAATACTCTAGATCATTCGTGCCACTGGCCCCTCAATGGCCGATAGAACTACTGTGTTGGAATTCCGGATAAAATATCCCTCCTTAAAAATTAATGGGAAAAACTATTGACTATATGGTCTGGAGCCCTACAGTGCGGCTCATTGGCGTGAGTCGGTTTCACGGGGTGGACTTCCAGATAGGTTGCTCCCACTCCGGTCAGATCCATTCCAATCGGAGGAAAAGGTTTATTAATTTTTGATCTCGCCGTTTGTTGGGCAGGTCAGGTTTTTGGAGGTAAAGATGAAATTTTTTAGAAAGGAGTTATGTGTCATACTTATCACGCTATTACCTATTTTCTCAGAGGCAAAAGCAAGCGCTAAGATTAGTAAAGAACTCAAGTATAAGTTCTGGCTCATAGGAAATAAACTTCAATTATTTGATGAAAATCACACCGTTGTTTTGGATGTGTCAGACTCACATAAACCGTACGTCCTTAGAGTTTCGGGCGACAGTAATACGGGCTCTCTTACAGTGAAGAAGTTGAACATCTTTGAGAATAAAACCGGAGTAAAGTCTGGAATAGATCCCCTAACAATTCTGAGTATCGGAACCAAAAAATAATCTCGGTCCAGTCTCTATTCAGTAAAAGAAAATGGTTATCGGCCAGTCAGTGGCGGACCCGGCGTAGACCGGGGGGGGTTCGGCTGTCCTCTTCGGAGAATCTGGAACGGTCCCACGAATTATCTGGCGAGGGTGCTGAACTTCTAGTGGACAAGGGAACGGGCTGTCTGAGATTTCCGAGCCTGGGGAGACGAGGGTAATCTGAGAAAATAGTCTCTAGACTGGCTAAAGGATGCCTGGAGGATAAAAAAGTGGAATTTCTCGATTGAATCCCCTAATAGTTATAATAATTCTATGTTATGGCAAAGATTTAAATCTATATAACATAATATTGAATACTGTATCCGAAACTATGTTGATTTCTAAAAATTATAGTCTAGCATCTGTCCCATCTTAATCATGTTAGGGTTGTCTATGAATGGAAAGTTATTTTTACCGCTAGCTCTGCTGTTGCTGAGTGGCTGCGGAAAGAGCTACGATGTTGTTACCTCGGAGACTCAGAGCGAGGCTGGTGGGGCTAGTGAAAAAACCGTTGAGGCAGGGGACAAGGTATTCTTTGCCTTTAACAGTGCTGCTCTTAGCGGGGCAACAAAAAAGGCGCTGAATCTAGTGGCGACTAAATTAGCTAAGGACAAGAACGCTAAACCTATCACAGTGGAGGGACACTGCGACGAAAGGGGTACAAGGGAGTATAACCTAGCCCTCGGTCAGAAGAGAGCCAATGCCGTTAAGAAATACCTAATTTCTAAGGGCGTAGCCTCCAAGAGGATTAAAACTCTGAGCTATGGCAAGGAGAGACCCGCCGCATTCGGAAAGGGAGAGGCTGTCTGGTCCCAGAATAGAAGAGCTGTAGTTAGCTCCAACTAGAAAGTAATAGCCTGAGTTATGGTCTGCGGCCCTGAGAATAGCTCTCAGGATCCCCTGAGGAAAACCCACTGCGTATAGGGAGGTGTTGGGGGCGCGTGCTGTGAATTGGAACAGCCGAACTCCCCTACTCCAGGGATGGTGATTGGGGGCAGACAGTTGACTCTGGTGGAGAAATATGCTAATCTGGAACGTCATATGCGTAAAAGAAAGTTCATGAAGGATGATTACGTTATCCTCGTGTCAGAGGATGGAATAAGGAGCGGAAAAATAGGGCTGGCCCAGAAGGTGCTGCGCCTTGCGTCGTTCCTATGGATAGCGTTCTCTAGTGTTTTTTTCTTCTCCCGGTTTAGAAGACAGGGGGGGTGGTTTGTGGAGCTCTATAGGCTGAAACTTGTGAACACCGAATTGAACGAGAGAATAGTGGATCTGGACAGGACCATAGATGAACTGAGACGACATTTTCAAGCCCTAAATCACTACGATAGGTTTAGAAAATTCGATATGGGTAGGGTTGTTTCGGCTCCCGAGGGGTCGACGCCGGGTCTGTCTCTGAGCATGAAGGACTACAATAGGGCAAAGCCGGTTTTGGTGAATATAGCTAAAAATCTCTCTCTGATAAACGACGAAATCGAGCTGCGGACAAACAGTCTGGGTACAATTCTGAAGCTCACCTCGCTAGATGAGGGCAAGACTGTGAAACTGGCAAGAAACGATACGAGTTCTAAGATAATTCAGAATGTTAGACGCCTAAGTCTCCTGGAAAATCGCCTGAATTCGGCCCCACTGATGGTGCCCATGGATGACTACCGCCTATCCAGTGGCTACGGTCTACGTAGAGATCCATTTAGCAGAGAGATAAAGGTTCATAGTGGGGTAGATCTGGTTGGTCCCTATAAGTCGAATATTCTGGCCCCTGCCCGGGGAGTTGTGGTTGCTGTCCGTTCGAGCAGTGAACTGGGAAACATAATAGTTTTGGATCACGGGAACGGTGTAACCACGGCCTATGGGCATCTGGATAGATCCTACGTTCGTGTCGGCGATCATGTGAATAGAGGCGATATTATCGCTAATCAGGGAAATACCGGTAAACATTCCACCGGGAGCCATCTTCACTACCAGGTTAGCATTAACAAAATTAGTCAGGATCCGGATAATTTCATCAGGGCTGGTAAGCTTTTGGACGTTGGCGTTAGCGCCGGTGGGAAGTCTAGGAAGAGCGGGGTGGTTCTGCAGTAGTGATTTTTGCCCGGGGCTAGCGATGTCTGCGGAAAGGAAACCATCGCAGCGCCCGGCGGGTGTTGCTTATTTTTTACACCCAATTATAATAATTATAAGCTGAGCGCGAGGTATGCTATGCCATTAATCAAGAGTTTTACTAAGGATGCTACCCCCTCCCTAGTGTCGGGGGGGACAATTTTTCTAGGGGACATAAAAAATTGTAACAACATAGAGATAGAGGGGTATATCGAAGGAAGTATAGAGTCGGATACCGTGACTATTCGTGAGAACGGTGTAATAAAGGGAGACATCAGAAGTAAGGTGTTCAATATAAAGGGCACCTTCGAGGGAAAGGCCTATGGCGATAAAATAAATATTTCCGACACAGCTGTTGTCAACGGCGCCCTAGAGTATAAATTTCTAGCTGTAGACTACGGAGCAAATATAAATTGTGAACTAAAGAGGATTTCCGACGACAAACCAAACCCAAAGAAGCAGCCGGAGACAAAGAATGAATCCTAGGTGCTGAGTCTATTCAACACTTGCAGTGGCAGGCTGGAGAAGTTCAAACCACTGGATGACAAAAATGTCAAACTCTATTCCTGTGGTCTAACCGTCTATGATAGGGCCCACATTGGCCATGGAAGAACAGCAGTCGTGGTCGACGTTCTTCTGAGGCTATTGCGTACCCTCTATGGAAACGTTACCTACGTCAGAAATATCACAGATGTGGACGATAAGATAAATGCCAGAGCCAGAGAAGAGGGAGTATCCATAGGTGACCTGACAGGTAGAATTATACCTCTCTGTGATGAAGATCTACTATATCTAAATAACCTCAGACCAACCCACGAGCCAAGAGTCACAGACCATCTGGGGGACATAGTGACTCTCATAGAAAAGATACTAGTCAATGGTCATGCCTATGTGGCAAATGGCCACGTATTTTTCGATGTTAACAGCTACGGGAACTATGGCGCACTATCACATGTGAACAGAGATGAGTTATTGGAGGCCGTTAGGATTGAGGATAACCCCAACAAGAGGAATCCTCTGGACTTTGTCCTGTGGAAACCCAGCTCCGACGATGATGACGAATCGAGCAAATTCCCAAGTCCCTGGGGTACTGGAAGGCCAGGATGGCACATCGAATGCTCTGCCATGAGTCATAGGTATCTGGGACCCAGCTTTGATCTGCACTGTGGTGGGGCCGATCTAAAATTCCCACACCATGAAAATGAAATAGCCCAGAGTAAATGTGCCTTCCCAGACAGTGATTTTGCGCGATTCTGGTTGCATGTGGGCTTTCTGATGGTGGATGGTAAAAAAATGTCAAAGTCATTAGGAAATTTCGTAACAATAGAGAAGCTGAGACAGAATGGCGTACCGGGCTCTGTCCTGAGACTAGCCATGATTAAAAATCACTACAGAAAGCCTCTAAACTTCAGTGGGGGCCTCATTCTGGAATCCGAAACTCTACTGAGGGCTCTCCATAGAAATTTGCCGGGAACCGAGGGGGGCTGTTCGATTCCCGAGGAGATCATAGAGAATCTGTGTGATGATCTTAATACTCCGAAGGTAATTGCCACTCTAAGTAAATTAAATAGAGACGGAGAGACTCGTAAACTTAGACGAGCCATGGAATTTCTCGGGATATTTGATGAAAATCTGATCACTGGTGCCAATCGCTCTTCAGGGGCTCCGGACATGGCAGAGATAGAGAGGCTAATCGAGGCCAGAAATAGAGCCAGGACCGAGAAAAATTGGTCCAGGTCCGATGATATCCGAAAAAAATTAGAGAGTATGGGAATTGCTCTGAAAGACACAAAGGACGGAACTCTGTGGGAATTTTTCGAGAAGTGAAGAGATTTCAAAAAAATGTGGAAAATTTTGTCTGTGAAAACTGTGGTGTACGGGTTATCGGCAATGGCTTCACAAACCACTGCCCAAATTGTTTCTACTCAAAACATGTGGACATCAACCCAGGGGACAGAGCCTGCGATTGCCATGGTCTGATGCGACCAGTTTCTCTGCTGCAGAAGAATGGCCATTTTGTCGTGGTCCATGAGTGCACTAAATGCCATTTTAGAAGGAATAACAGAGTTCTTGAGACCGACAACATTGAGGAGCTGGTCAGAAGACTTGCCCTCCTCTGAAAATTAGCGTTTCATGGCAATTTTTTTCAGCTCCGGAGACAGTTTTTCCAAAGCATAGCGAAAGGCAGTCCTAGGCATCACATCCCTCTTTACCATCAGGAAGTCAAACACTTCGTTCGGATAGGCCTCGCTGGCGGCCTTCAACATCCAACCATAGCCCTTCTGAACCATATCATCTCTATCCTCCAGAAGAGATTCGGCTATGGCCAAAATGGTTGCTAGAAACAGCCCTCTGCGAGCTGGAACTATCAGAGATACTGCAGATGCTCTTTTTTTCCACCTGTTCTCGGATTTTGTCCATAGCTTCAGTCTATCTAAGAACTCCGGGTATTTTTCTATGAATGAGCCTACACTATGGTTACAGAGAGAATCACAATTTGCCCAGTTACCCAGATAATTACCCACCCATCGCTCCAGAATCCAAAAATCATTCGGAATGTAGGATTCTCTCAGAGAATAGGCTAATTCGCAGGCTATGTCACATTTTTCAATGTAGCCAGAGCGCCATAACTCCTCACATAGATCAAATATCTTCTCCCTACTCCCACCTCTGAGCATGACCAGAACATTTCTTGCTATTCGCTTAACTTCAGCGCTTTTGACTCCATAGGAGTTAATCTCTTCCCTAAAATAGCGTTTCATGGCAATTCTATTCGCCTCGGTGGCGCCATTCAGAAGATTCTGCTCTATAAAATTCAGTGGATCCATGGTCATATTTAAATTCTCCAGTGGTATTAGAACTGATAGTGATTAGGTTTCAAGACCATGTAGCCAGTGGTCTACCTGGTGGGATGCGCATAATTAACCACCACCCGTGTGTACGGATATACATGTCCACAGCATTGACTTTAAGGAAGAATATCCAATCATCTCTAGATCTACTTTAGGATAAACTATGTCAGATTTTAAGGATCAAAGGGTTTTGATAACTGGCGCCTCCGGAGGAATCGGACGAGCCATATCGTTTTTCTTTGCCAGGCAGGGAGCTATAGTCGCCCTCAGCGCAAGGGACAGCAGTAGACTACAGGAGCTGGCCAATGAAATTGGGGCCGAAGGAGGAAGGTCTCACATTTTTCCATGCGATCTTGGGGACGCAGAGCAGGTGGAAAGACTTTTCGATGTGGTCGATGGAGAGATCGGCACTCCGGATATTTTGGTCTGTAATGCCGGGATGACAAAGGACACATTGTCCATTCGCATGTCTAGAGAGGATTTTGATGAGGTTATTGATGTTAACCTAAAAGCCACCTTTGTACTGAACAGAGAGGCCGTAAAGAGGATGATGAAAAATAGATATGGCAGAATCATAAACATAGGTTCCGTGGTTGGTCTCACCGGCAATGCCGGACAGGCTAATTACGCCGCCTCCAAGGCCGGCGTCATGGGACTGACGAAGTCCCTGGCGATAGAATTTGCTGGTCGCGGTATCACTCTGAACTGTGTTGCTCCAGGTTTTATTGAGACTCCTATGACGAACAAGT